>QIGL01000060.1 GCA_003228915.1 Acidiferrobacteraceae bacterium | reverse complement strand
ATTATTGATTGGGCACAATTTTGACCACTTCTTATGGCGCCTTCGAGGGTGCTTGGGTAGCCAGTATCGGTATAATCACCAGCAAACCATAACCCGTTTACCGGCGAATCGTTACTAATCCGATATTTATTTATCCCCGCAGTCGCAGCGATTGTCGCCCTTTTTTCCCTGACCAGCTTGGTTTCAATCGGTGCCGGTAACATTGGGTAGTGTTCAGCTATTTCTTTTGTAATCACGGTTGTTAATTCTGCGGTTGTCATTTGCATATGTTTACCGGGCCCGCTGACGACTGCGGCTAAAATACCAGTATCGCCGGTAAGTCGGTCGCGATCAAATAACCACTGGGTATGACAGTTGGTAAAACCGACAAAGTCCCTGTTCAGGTTAACGGCTTCGGGGTATCTTAAATAAAGCGTGGTTATGGGTAAAGATTCAAGTTTTTTAAGTTTCGTAGTAACCGGGCTTAAGACCTCAATATTACTGATAAGTTTTAAGGTATGCTCAGGTGCGCCAGCCAGGATTACATTATCAGCTTCGAGCCTCTCGTTATTTGATGTCACACCCGTGATTGTGTTGCCTGATACTTGTATTGAGTCAACTCTGGAGCCAAGCTGGATATTGCCATTATTCTGCTCAATATAATCCATGGCAGGATCAGGAAAACAGGCGCCAAGATTATTGATCGGTAATAACATTTCCGAGTCTGATTTTTTGCCAAAAAACGCATCGCGAATGACATTCAGAAAAATTTCGGTAGAAGCAGTTTCAGGCGGGGTGTTTAAAATTGATATGCAGAGTGGCTGCCATAGATACTGAATAGCTTTTTTTGTTTGACCGAGTTGGTTTAAATATTCCTGCAATGGAATATCAGGACTAATATTAAATCCGGACAGACGCATCGAAAAAATTGCTCGTAATACTTTAGCCCGGTCTATGAGTGAAAGGCCTCGCGCAGACAACAAGCCCGTTAACAGGTGTACTGGCGCGGGTAGATTACCGGTACGCAGATGGAAACAGGTTTTGTTTTTATCAAGTAGTTTTAGGTCAAGGGGCAATCGTTTTAAAACCTGCTCCTCGTTAATATTTATGTCTTCCAGTAACTGCAACATGCTTTTATAAGCGCCAAGCATAATATGTTGTCCGTTATCAAGACGGTTATTACCGAATTGAATCAGGCGTGCGCGACCGCCCAGTTGCCTGCTTGATTCCAGGAGCGTGACTGATATATTATTTTTGACTAATAACACTGCAGCTGCAAGACCGGCCCAGCCCCCACCAACTATTACGACTTTCATTGAGCTTGCCTGGTATATTTTATTTCTTTTCTATAGGTTCTCCAGGCGATCCATAATTTTCGTAACTTGCCCAAAGATATTTTACTTTTCAATGTTTTGTAACCGCTGGTTTTTATTTTTGATAATGTCCCCAGGTAAACATTGGCCATGATCACCCCGGCAAGTTGTCTCGACCTGTCGCTGTCAGGCAGCAGATCCATTGCCTGCTGATAATACTTGTCTGCCCGATCTGCCTGGTAGGCCATGAGTTGATAAAATTGTTCCGTTTCAACTCCATTTAATATATCTGCTTCCGAAACTGAAAATTTCTCCAGCTCTTTTTGGGGAAGGTAAATCCTGTTTCGTTTGGCGTCTTCGCCCACATCGCGAATAATATTTATTAGTTGTAATGCCTGGCCAAGCTTAATAGCGTATTCACGAGTTTTTTCATCTTTGTAGCCAAAGATACCAGCAGAGAGTATTCCGACAACCGAGGCAACATGATAACAGTAGTCGGATAATTCATTAAAATCATTATATCTTGATTTGGTTAAATCCATTTCCATGCCGGTTATAATGTCTAAAAAATAGTCTTTATCCAGATTGAATTCAGAGATTGCAGGTTGCAATGCTATTGCGACGGGATGAGCAGGTTTTTTTGAAAATAATCTCTCTATTTCGGAGCGCCACCAGTTTAGTTTGACCCTGGCAATGTCAATATTGGAGTGATTGTCGACAACATCGTCAACTTCCCGGCAAAAGGCGTATAACGCGGTGATGGCATTGCGTTTATTCTCAGGCAGGAATAAAAAACTATAGTAAAAGCTTGAGCCACTCTTGGCGGCCTTATCCTGACAATATTCCTGTGGCGTCATGATGGTTTGTTAATTTTACCAGTTCTTGAAAACAAAGAATTAAATATTACCAGGTTCCAGTCGAAAAAATTCAGCCTTGCCTGGTATAAAAATTGTCCCTGGTTAATCTTAACAAGCCTGTCCAGTACTTTAAGACCCCCGGATACGGTCAATTTTATTTCATTGCCGAGTCTGAAATCCAGGTGACTGCCTAGCGGAAAACCGTCTGTGAGCAGATTGCGGGCGCGCGCTAGCTGGAGATTAATAAAATTCTGCCAGTCCGGGTTAAATTTTTTATCCCTGATAAATGTTTCGTCTATGTTGTTATTTTTCATTTCATCCATGGGCATGTAAATTCGGCCAATCTTGTAATCAACAGAGATGTCCTGTAAAAAATTTGTCAGCTGAAGACCGGTGCAAACAGCATTTGACAGTTTCAGCAAGCTTTCGTTGTTTTTGCCCACAAGTGCCAGCAAAAGATGACCCACGGGATTGGCGGATCGATCGCAATAATCCAGTATTTCTTCGAAATTATCATAACGGTGTTTGGTGACGTCCTGCTTAAAAGCAGATAACAATTTTCGGAATTGTAAAACCGGAAGTTCATGTTTTTTAATGGTGTGTGCCAAAGCAATAAAGACAGGGTCCCGGGAAGTAATACCCTGTTCAATAGAATCCAGTTCTTTTTCGTAGGTATTTAATTTGGCAAGACGAGTTTTATTATCGAGTGAACCCTCATCTGCAAAATCATCTGCTTTCCTGGCAAAGGCATAAATTGCCGCAACCGGGTTACGTAGTTTTTTCGGCAGCAGGACAGAGGCAACCGGGAAATTCTCATAGTGATTCCGCGCCAGTTGCAAGCAAGAATCATAGGCCTTGACTAGTTCCATATAAAATATAATTACTTTTTCAGAATCAAAAAATAGATGTCGTTAGATTGCTCATTATTTATTATTTTTTTTTGGATATAATATTTATATTATGAATAATCCGATTTACCATCATTAGAAACACATATCCTGTTTCTGCCAGAGTCTTTTGCAAGATAAAGACGTTTGTCGGCTATCTTTACCAGGTCTTCGAATTTGTCGCAGTTTTCAGAAGAAGCGGTGACCAGTCCGGCACTGATAGAGATTTTAATTATATGTTCGTCAACGCTGGTGGTGGCAGCCTCGATGGTTTTCCTGATTCTTTCGGCCAATACTGCGGCGCCAAGCCTGTTTGTGCCAGGCAACAAAAGACAAAATTCTTCTCCGCCAACCCTGGCAACAATATCAACATGACGCACCAGGCTGCTTAATAGTTGGGATACCTTGACCAATACAATATCGCCAGCGTGATGACCGTAACTATCGTTTACCTTTTTAAAATAATCGATGTCTAATAATATTAACGACAAGTCGGTTTTATAGCGCAGGGTCGTGAATATGGCTTTTTCGCCTTCTTCGAAAAATACACGGCGATTATATAATTTCGTCAATGGGTCCGTGGTGGCGAGTAATTTTAGCGTGTTACGACTTTCTTCAAGCTCAAGAATCGTCCTGGCCAAATTATGATGGACGTTGATACGTGCCTGCAATTCAACCGGGTCAACAGGTTTGGTTAAGAAGTCACTGACCCCGTTTAAAAAGGCAAGATGTTTGTCAGTAATATCAACGCCTGTGGTCATCATGAACACAGGAAGATTGGCTATCCTGGGATCGCCACTTTTCCTGATTTTAACCAGCAGCTGGTGACCATTCATGCCAGGCATTACAATATCGGTTAGCACCAGTTTAATGTCGTGATCTTGCTGTATCAATTCCCAGGCCTGCTCACCGTTGCTGGCACTGATGATGTCTACATGATCGGCCAGGTGGCTGGAAATGACGGCCAGGGTCGTCGGCGAGTCCTCTACAATGAGTATGTAGGGGCGTTTCGGCTGACTAAAATCATCTATATCTGTCGTGATCACTGGCTTAGCTTTTGGTTGTATTTTCAATTTCTCTGTTTTCTATTTCTCTCACACCTTTTTCAATTTGGCCGGGGTCTTCAAACTCTCGAGATGCATCAATACCCATGTCGGCCAGTTTTTTAGCGCCTGGCACCAGTTTGGTGTCAAACGAACCCACCGCCTTGTTGTAGTTGCCTACCGCACCATCAAGACTGCGCCCCAGTTTTGCCAGGTGATCAGAAAAAGTCGCAAGCCGTTTGTAGAGATCTTCACCGGTAGCGCGAATCAACTCAGCATTTTCAGATAATTGTTCCTGGCGCCAGCCAAACGCAACTGCCCGCATTAAGGCCACCATGCTGGCCGGGGTAGCAAGAATGATTTTCCTGGCCAGGGCAAACTCAAGCAAGTCCCGGTCGAGGTCAAGCGCCGAACTTAAAAACTGTTCACCGGGTATAAACAAAACGGCAAAATCTGGCGAACGGGAAAATTGTTCCCAGTAGCTTTTTGCCGAGAGTTCTTTGATGCGGTTACGTACATTACGCACGTGTTGTTCCATGAATTGTTTACGTTCATCATCTGTTTGGGCTTCTACTGCGCTAAGGTAGGCATCAAGCGGGGTCTTGACATCAACTACGATCTCGCGACCAGTGGGCATCCTGATAATCATGTCAGGACGAACCCGACCCGAATCTGTTTCGACACTCTCCTGTTCGTAAAAATCACAATGCTCAACCATACCGGCGAGCTCAACCAGTCGTTTTAACGTTAATTCGCCCCATTGACCCCGCACTTCCGGTCGTCGTAAGGCTTGCACCAGGTTGCGTGTCTGGTCGTGCAGTTGCAGCTGTGTCTGCGACAAGGTTTCAAGGTGTTTATGCAAGGAGCCATAAGCCTCCTTGCGGTCTTTCTCCATCGCCTGAATTTGTTGTTCAGATTTCAGGAGCGCATCACGAATGGGTTTGACGAGATTCTCAATGGATTTTTCTTTCTGGTCGAGCTCACCTTTTGCCTGGACATGAAAACGCTTTAAGGTTTCCTGGGCCAGGTCAATGAACATCTGGTTATTGTGTTTCAGGGCATCAGAAGAGAGCGAAGAAAATGTTTGCTTTAACATTTCCTGTTGTTGGGTAACGGTGTTTACTTCCAGTGACAGTTGCGTTTCCAGTTTTGTAATATTGCTCTGGAATTTCAGGCGCGCCAGCAACCAGCCGAAACCGCCACCGACAGCCAGCGCAAGCAGTACAGAAGATATAATAATTGGATAGCTCAGTGCGATCATAATGATTGTGTCAATTTAGGTTCAGCCAACCAGTCCAGTAAATCTGCTGGTTGTTTGATCATACCATCAGCGCCCCAGGAATCCGGTTGATCATCGACGCCAATGTAACCATACATCGCAATCAAGGTATGCATGCCCGCTGCCTTGCCCGCGGTAATATCCCTTTCGGCATCGCCCACGTACAAACAGGCCTCGGGACTACTGCCCGCAAGTTCACTGGCAAGATGCATGGGTTCCGGGTGCGGTTTACGGTTATCAGTGGTATCACCGCTGACCACACAAACCGGTTGACTGGGAAAGTCCATGGCCTTGATAAGGGGCGCGGTCAGGTAATCCGGCTTGTTGGTGACAATACCCCAATTCAGACCGCCAGCTTTGAGTGCCGCCAACACCTCGTCCATGCCCGGGAAAAGTATTGTTAGCTGGCAAATATTTTTTTTGTAGTGATGGAGAAATAGTTGTCGTAAGCGTTCAAAATCAGGATGGTCGCTGGATAGTTCGAATCCCAGTTTTATCAGGGCAATGCCGCCGTGTGAAACATGGGGGCGAATAATTTCATGTGCCAACGGGGCGCGACCTTCTTGTTCGAGGGTGGCATTGAGGGCATTGGCAAGATCACCTGCGGTGTCGGCCAGGGTACCATCAAGATCAAACAAAACTGTCTCGATGTTATGGCTAAACTTGTTTAAGTTATTATTCACCTGTGTTTATTCATTCGCTTATTTTGGTGCCGATTCTGATACCGATTCTGGCAACACAGAGTGCATCAAATAATTCACGTCCACGCCCGATCCCAGCCAGTACTGGCGCAGTACCGGGTTGTAATGCATGCCGGTTAATTCCCGCACCAGGAGATCGGCATGTCGCGCCCAGTTACTCAACTCCGAGGGTTTAATCAGCTTGCGGTATTCGTGGGTGCCTTTGGGTAACATATTAAGTATGTATTCAGCGCCAACAATGGCCAGTAACCAGGCCTTTGGATTGCGGTTGATGGTCGAGAAAAAAACATGGCCCCCGGGTTTTACCAGTCTGGCGCAAGCGCCAATGACTGATGCGGGATCGGGTACATGCTCAAGCATCTCCATACAGGTGACCACATCAAAGGTAGCGGGCCGTTGTTCGGCAAAATCTTCGGCACTAATACATTGATAATCCACATCCAGGTCACTTTCTTTTAAATGGAGCCGGGCAACGGACAAGGGTGCTTCACCCAGATCAATACCGGTAACTTTGGCGCCGCGACTGGCCATGCTCTCGGAAAGAATGCCGCCACCACAACCCACATCGAGGATGTTTTTTCCTGTTAAGCCGACCCGCTCATCAATAAAATCCAGGCGCAAGGGATTAATGTCATGGAGCGGTTTGAACTCACTGCTGGTATCCCACCAGCGCGACGCCAGCTCAGAGAATTTTGCAATCTCGCCCAGGTCTACGTTTTGGGCATCAGCTTTTTGTGAAGCAGCTTTTTGGGCGCTTGCTTTTTTGGTTTTAGTCTTCACTTTAGATTGTTTGGTTTTCATGAAAGTTTTTTAATCACCACTGTCAGATTTTTTGATGACGTCGCGCCATTTATTCGCTTTCGCGCACAAGTCCGGCTCATCAAGTGTTGTTAACTTACCATTATCAAGGAGTAGTTTACCCGCAACCCAGCAATGTGACACCTGGTCCCGACTGGTCGCGTAAACTATTTGCGAAACAGGCTCGTAAACCGGCGTGGTCGCTGTTTTTGCCAGGTTTATGGCCACCAGGTCCGCGTCTTTACCCACTTCAATGGAACCGATTTTATGGTCCAGACCCAGGGCCCGGGCGCCGTTGATGGTCGCCAAACGCAAGGCCTCGTGGGCCGGCATAGCCGTGGCATCACCGGCAACGCCCTTGGCAAGCAAGGCTGCGGTCCGCATTTCAGACAACATATCCAGATCATTGTTGCTGGCGGCCCCGTCTGTGCCTAATGCGACATTGATTTTTTTAGCACGCAGTTTTTCTACCTGGCAAAAACCACTGGCCAACTTTAGATTCGATTCAGGGCAATGAATCACGTGGACACCGGTTGCGGCGGCCAGGTCTATTTCCTCATCAGTCAGCACGGTCATGTGCACTGCCGCCAAACGCGGGGTCAGCAAGTCCAGTGCTTGCAAGCGCGCCAGGGGCCGAACACCTGTTGCTTTTACCGCGTCGTCCACTTCGTGCCGGGTTTCATGGACGTGCATAATAATCTGCATATCCAGCTCTTCGGCCAGGGTGCAGATGCGTTTCAGGGCTTCATCGGCGACCGTGTAGGGCGCATGGGGGGCAAATATGGTCGAGAGCAGGTTTTCATTCCTGAGCTCATCGTGCAATGCCAGGCCTTTGCTTATGTATTCTTGCGCGTCCTGTGCGTAGGCGCTGGGAAAATCAATTACAATCAGGCCAATGGCCGCGCGAATCTGGGCCTTGCGGGCCGCCACGGCCACGTCTTCCGGAAAAAAATACATATCGCAAAAACAGGTGGTGCCGCTTTGTAACATTTCGGCAATGGCCAGCTCGGCACCATCACGGACAAACTCACTACTGACCCATTTCATTTCCGCCGGCCAAATATGGTCATTGAGCCAGGTCATTAAGGGTAAATCGTCCGACATCCCACGAAACAGGCTCATGGCCGTATGGGTATGGGTATTCACCAGGCCGGGAATCAGGGCATGGTCAGGGCAATCCACCGTCTCCTTGGCCTGGTATTGTTGGGTGCATTTGTCCGTGGGCAGGATCGCGACAATTTCTCCCGCTTTAATGGCAATACTGTGCTGTTCCAGTATGCGGTTATCGGGCTCAACGGGAATCACCCATTTCGCACTTATTATAGTATCGACTGAAATCATTGATTTTCTCTGGAATAGCGTACTTTTTGAAATTTGACGCAGTATAACCAAAAAACCACAAACCAACTGTCTGGAATGAGGAGTTTTAATAGTGTTTAAGTGAAGCAAATAGCCGAAGCTGCTGAATAGGGTCGTTTAGGTTGATAATTACCCGGAAAACAGGGGTTTTTGACCCATCTTTGGTGCAGTCAGTCCGCCATACAGACCGATTGCTTATTCCATTGCTCCGGTGTTATCGCGATCAAGAGTTGACTGCCTATCAAGCAGGGTTGGGATTTTTCAGTAGGGCGACTGTAATGGCATACCCGAATTGCATTACAACCCTGTAACTGCAAACTATCCAATATTAATAACTACTAATATGCGCGCAATTAAGTTAATAAAAAGATAAACTTAAGCCCACAATATCCGGACGTGTCAATTTGTTAAATCGCGTCCGCCGTATACTCAACTGTTAGGCGCAATAGTTTCATCAACACGCCCGAAGGAGGGATTCAAAATGGCAGTAAAGCACACACCAACTAAAGAAGTTCATAAAGGAACCAAAGGTGGTAAAACCGGATGTGGTTTTGATACTCGAGATAATCCAAGTCATTGGGTGTCAACTTCAGAAAAAATAACATGCGCTAAAAACGGATGTAAAAACTAGGCAGTATCTTATTGCATCAATAAACATTAGAGCTTGGAGGTAACGGTAGGTCTTGAAGTCAATGTGAGTATCTTGTTTGGGTTGGAAGTGAGCGTTAAAGCGACAGTTAATACTTTAGTGGAGGTGTTCATGAAAAATTCATTCGTTTTGTTTTTTGGCGTTTGGTGCGGGGTGGCGTTTCTGCGGGCCTAGTTGGGGCACTTCCAACCCAAGCGAGAGATTAGCACTGATGGATAACCTACTTTATCCAGGAGAAACGAGAGAGGGTGCAAATCCCTTTCCCCGCACCAAATTATGAGATATGTATGTGGTTAAAAACGCATAACAAGGCAAATCAACATGGATCGTTAAAAGCGTTGCGCCAAAAACGCGCAACACTTTTAACGCCCAGTTATTTGCGACGTTATGTGTAAATTATGAAAACTCATTACCGAGAAGTAGATTATCGAGTGGACTGGATAAGAGATTTGTTTAGCTCTTTAAATCATGGGTTCACTACGATACAAGACAAGCTAAATAACATAGATTACTTTGATGGGGTATTTGCTCAAGAGCAAGCTGAAACTATATTTGGTATAGCTTTTGTAACTGCGCAAACTTATATAGCTGGCACTATATCAGATATGTCTGCAATAAATAGCAAAGGTGATTTGTCCAAAACAGATATGCTGGCTATTGGCTCACCAATTATTGTAGACAATATTACTAAGGTGCAATTAGTTAATACAATCGCTAATTATTACAAGCACTACGAAGAATGGAATGGCTGGAAGGTTGAGAAAAATAACAAACGAACAATTGAGGCACTTAATAAGTGCGGTATTTCAGACCAAACGCCGTACCCATGTCACGAAGCAGCAAAAATTATCTGGCCAACAGAAGTTCTTTGCGAATTAAATTATCTGCTGACTATTTTAGTAGAATGGCGCAAAAACATATTACAACATGTTAAAAACACATAACAAATCGTTAAACCAGATCGGCGCAAAAAACGCGCCTCCTGGTTAACTCAAACGTTATGTTTGTAAACCAATAATTCATTAAATTGAGGTGACATTAAAATGAACAAAGTTTATTCAGTAGAAGATAGCGTAAAAATTAGGAATGCAAATGGTACATCAGATAGATCATGTAAGTGCGACTCATGGATTGAGCATTGGGAAATATTTAGCAATAAAACTGCGTCAACATGTTCGGTAAGTAATTGCAGCAACAAGGCCACTGATGGAGCGCATATTACGAGGCCAGCGGCTAAAAACGAAGATTACAAAACGCACACTTACATAGTACCAATGTGCTCATCCCATAATGGGAAACATGGAGAGGAATTTTACTCCAAAGAAAATACAACATTTGTTTGGGCTAATGTGTCAGAAACATGTGGCGCATAAAAAACATAACAAATCATTCAACTTGACCGTTTTATACGCCGCGCCGCTTCGCTCTGCTCTGTATAAAACGGCCAGTTAATTCAAACGTTGAGGCTGTAGAAAAAGCCAAAATTCACCTTTAACTACTGGTATAATGGCTTAACACCACAAGGAGTTGTGTCGATGCCTAAATTC
>QIGL01000006.1 GCA_003228915.1 Acidiferrobacteraceae bacterium | reverse complement strand
ATTATTGTGATTAATATTATTTAATATTTATAAAATAATATGGTAAAAGTTTACTTTGAAAAACTGTCCAGTTTAATCACTAAACTGAAAATAGAAAAAGAAATTCCAAAGAAAATAGAGACCAAACACTTCTTTAGCGGTGCGGCGTTATATGTTAATGATATATTGTGTGTTTCCTGGTCGCCTGTTGGCTTGGCGTTCAAATTGCCAGAAAAAGACGTTGATAAGTTAATAAAAAGTGGCAAAGCAATACCTTTAAAGTATTTTCCAAAAGGCCACATCAAAAAAGGATATGCACTTTTCCAAAATCCTGACAATGAAATACAAAGTTACTGGCTAAAATACTTTAAATTATCGGCCAAACAAGTTTAAAAGGAGATTAAATACTTTCGTGATTAAAAATGCCAAAACCGATCAAGACATTAATGAATGTTTTGATGTTATGTCTGAGCTGCGCACGAACCTGGCAAGAGCAGGTTTCCTGAAATTGGTGCGCCATATGGAGACAGAAGGTTACCAGATGGTTTATATCGAGAATGATAAAAAAGTAGTTGCGGTGGCAGGATACAGGATTTTTACAAATCTCTTTATGGGCAAGAACCTGTATGTCGATGACCTGGTAACTACTGATAAAGAACAGTCCGGGGGGTATGGTGAACAACTGATTAAATGGTTACGTGCCAGAGCCACGACTGAGGGCTGCAGATTTTTCCACCTGGATTCAGGCACCCACCGTGGCCGTGCCCATAAATTCTATTTTGAAAATGGGTTTAGTATTGCAAGCTATCATTTTAGCGAAGAGTTAAAAGATTAAAAAACAGCTTTATATAATGTAATTTATACAGAGTTAAAGGCCTATGAGATATATTTCACTGTTGCGCGGGATAAATGTAAGCGGACAGAAGAAAATAAATATGACCGACCTGAAATCGCTTTATGAAAAACAGGGTTTCCAGGATGTACTAACATATATTCAGAGCGGCAATGTGATATTTAACTCGGACATCAGTGACAGGTCGGAAATAATTAAAATTATAGAGAATGGAATCAAAAAAAAGTATAAATTTCATGTTCCTGTCACGCTGCGGACGCACCGTGAAATCTCGAATATAATAAAAAAATGTCCTTTCGGCCCAGTAGATATCGCCCTGGAGGGGAGCAAGGTATTGGTTACATTTTTGTCTACCAGGCCACTTAAAGATAAGCTGGTATTAATAAAAAAATATGTCGCCGCATCTGAAAAAATTGTCCTGACGGGAAAAGAGATATACCTTTACTGCCCGAATGGATATGGCAAGAGCAAACTGTCCAACAACTTTCTGGAGAACAAGCTGGGGGTTTTGGCCACCACCAGGAACTGGAAGTCCGTGCATAAGTTGCGCGATTTATCAGGGCAGGATTAGGTATTTTTTCTATCGCAATGGAATAGGCTTATAAGCACCTGTTTATGACTGTAGATCTGTAGTGACGGTAAGCCTTTACATTTGTCTATTTATGCACCGCCTATCTCGGAGAAATAAACTATGAACTATTTGCCAATCTCTTCGGAAAAGATTCCACTGCCCGAGAAAAAAACGAGCTACCCTGAGCCTTTTGCCTCCATGGTTAAGGGTAGAAATAAAAGAAAACTGGGTAACTATTTTGGTTTATCCAATTTCGGCGTTAATTTAACCCATCTCTCACCAGGCGCGGCATCTGCACTATTACACAGCCACTCAAAACAGGATGAATTTATTTATATCCTGGAAGGAAGTCCAATGCTGGTAATAGGGGCAGAAGAAGTTCAAATGAGCCCGGGAGACTGTGTGGGATTTCCGGCAGGCTCGGATCTGGCGCACCAACTTGTTAATCGATCAAGCTTAATAGTAACTTACATAGAAATAGGGGACCGTTCCCCCAGGGACAAGGTTAGCTACCCGGATGACGATATAGCAATAAAGATTGCACCAAATGGTGAATTGGGGTTCACTCACAAAGATGGCTCGCCTTATTAAATGGAACCAGAATATTTAACCCTGAAGCATTTATACACTTTACACAGCTGAGGTTAATGGCAAATATTAAAATAGAACCCGGCAGTGATTTGGCAAAAGAACAATATGCCATTGTTTATGCGCCCGGTCGTAACAGGGACCGGTTTTCGGAAACCTGTGTTGAAACGGTTACATCCGAAGATCATGCAATTACTGGATCCAATCCTGAATCAAATCAATTCCCCGCGAAAGTGGTTGGCCCATGCCGCTCATCGGAAGGTTTCAGGATTTATTACCTGGTAAACTGGTTGTGTGATTTACATAAAGTTTGATGGCCAGAGAGATATAATAGAAAGATACAGTAGAGCGAAACAATAGAGGGCTACAATAGGACGCTACGAGTATGGATTTTAGTAAAATTTCATTATATTCATTACCGATACTGGTATTTTTTGTAACAGCCAGCCTTTCCGGGTGCCAGGAACCTACCACCGCAAACAGTGACCAACCCGGTAAGTGGAATACAGAATCAAAAAAATGGACAAAGGCACAAATAGTTGCGCTGGAAAGCGGTGAGTCCCTCTACGGAAAATATTGCGCGGCCTGTCATTTAAAAAATGGCCAGGGCAACATGACTAGTGGATTTCCACCGCTCAAGGGCAGTGCAATCGTCAAAGGGCCTGTTAAACGCCATGTAAACATTGTTTTGCTGGGCAAACAGGGCACGGCCATGCCTGCATATAAAAATTTAACTAATTCCGAGTTGGCAAAAATTGTAACCTATGAAAGAAACGCATGGGGCAATAATACGGGAGACTGGGCTAGCGAGATATTAATCAAGCAACTACGTGCGGCTAGTGTTAGATAGTATTATTTTTAAAATTAAAAATAGTGTTTCAGGTTACTATACGTGCGTTGCTAAAGTTATATTATTGACGGGTAAAAATCATGACTAATACCAAATCAAGAATTCTGTTTTATAGCGGAATTATTCTAATGATCTCAACGGTAGTACTTGGAGAGTTTATCCAGGATTCAGTCAAGACATTGGGCATGAAAGTTTATATGGAAGCGGGACCTGCAGAAAATAAATTTTTTATGTTATTTTTTGCTTTTGGCTTTCCGTTAGGAGTAGGCCTGGTCATGGTTGCCAGCATTATGTCCGGGCTAGGCAGTAAATCGACTGTTCGCTGGTTCCTGGCCGCTGCTATAACAGGTGTGTTATTAACATTTTTGATTCATGGCCTGTTAGGCCCTTCCCATAGCCCGTTATATTTTGGTGCGGGTGGCGTTATTATTATGGTGCTAATTATTATGTATGCCTGGTACTGGTCTGCCTATCGGGCAGGTCTTGATGACAAGTTACACAGGGCTTCGGATTTTCAGGCAATGGGTTATCTTAGTTTTGCACTGGCAGCATGGAATCTTTGTGGTGTTGGCTCGATTCCCGGTATGGCGATGTACCCGGAAAAAATGTTAGCATTTGAGCCCCGATTTTTTGCTGTCGCCCAGTTAAAAGTGGTTATGGCATTTTTTGTACTGGGCTGGTTATTTACTGTGATAGGCGTTAAACAGTTTGTCTCTGCGAGTAAAACAGTAATCCATGAATAATAAAGTGACGACTCTGCCAAATGTCGACCAGGCACTACCTGGCCGGGATACACAGATGCAGGTCAATAATAAACATTTCGTCAACAACAACCCTGTTCGTGAACCATTTCCCGCGCATTTATCAAAAGCCGTTTTTGGGCTGGGATGTTTTTGGGGGGCAGAGAAAAAATTCTGGGAATTAACCGGTGTTTATTCTACAGCCGTAGGTTATGCCGCCGGCACAACGCCAAACCCGAACTACGAGGAAGTGTGTAGTGGTAAAACCGGTCACAATGAGGTAGTGCTGGTTGTTTATGATGAACTAATTATTAGTTACGAAAACTTGTTAAAAACTTTCTGGCAGGCACATAATCCTACCCAGGGCATGCGTCAGGGCAATGATACCGGGACCCAGTATCGTTCCGGTATTTATACCTATAATGACCCACAGAAAATTGTCGCCCATGAATCGCAGATAGTTTTTCAAAAAGCACTGCAAAAATTCCCAGGGACCGAGAAACTGGTCATTACAACTGAAATATTACCCGTCCAGGAATTTTATTATGCGGAGGATTACCACCAGCAATACCTGGCAAAAAATCCAGGCGGGTATTGTGGTCTCGGCGGCTTACCAGTGGTTTATCCTGATAAAATATCAGAATAAAGATTGGTAGGTAAAAAATGGAGTTAAAAAGAGAGAAGGAAAAAAAATTATTGCAGGGTTGATTGACATCGACATAGTTGTGCGCCCACAAGTTTAATAAGTTGTTCAACGGTCAGGTCGTCGGGTATATTTTGAACATCCGAGAACCAGATATTTTCAATGTTCGTATCAGGCCTGGAATCATCGGTCACTAGTGGCACGCCGACAAAAATACCTTGTTTGCCATCGTCCATGTCCAGTGTAATTAACTGGAGTGGTACAGTCTTGTTGAGCGGTATTTTTTTCATGATTACCTTCCCTAATGATTATCCTCTTTCGGTTGAGATAGCGACACCGTTGGCTGTGACTACGCGAGTAGCCTGTACAATCTGGTTGTTATTTCACTAAAAGGTTAACCCTTAACATTAAGTATAGTCCGTATTCTGACTATGCAAGCAATTAATTTTATTAAATATAACGCTTTCGTGTATATGACTAAATATTTACAGTGAAGTTCAGCATTGTTTCTATATAAACATGCGTATGGTAAGTCTGCATATCAAACCAAGCGGTGATAAGATTCAATAATCCCGTTAAATACTTAAACTAAAGCGTATATATTTCATGGCTCAATTTCACGTTTCAAGAGAAGAGTACACACCAAAATCTGAATCACAACGTAGCGATTGGCATAACCTGCGCTCGCTTATGCCCTACTTGTGGGAGTACCGTGGCAGAGTTTTGTTGGCATTGTCATGCCTGGTCCTGGCAAAAATTGCCAATGTCGGTGTACCGCTGGTGTTAAAAGAAATTGTTGATAGTCTTGATGTCCCGCCCCATCAAATATTAACTATACCGGTTTCTCTGTTGCTGGCTTATGGCGCATTAAAATTAACCAGTGGGTTCTTTAATGAACTGCGCGATATTTTATTTACCCGGGTTCGCTATCGCGCCATGCGCCGGTTAACTTTGCGGACACTTGACCATCTTCATCAACTACAGTTACGTTTTCACCTGGAACGCAAGACAGGTGCGATTACCCGGGATTTACAACGCGGGTCAGCAAGTTTAAGCAGTCTGCTTAATTACATGGTATTTAACCAGTTACCTGTACTGGTCGAATTAATACTTGTCATTACCATTATGGCCGTGAACTACGATATTCTTTTCACGCTTATAATTCTTTTAAGCATTGCTGTTTATGTTGGTTTTACATTTGCCATTACCAACTGGCGCATGGAGTATCGTCATAAAATGAACAGGCTGGAATCAAAGGCAAATAATGAAGCAGTTGATAGCCTGATTAATTATGAAACCGTTAAATATTTTAATAATGAGAGCCTGGAAATAAAACGCTGTGATGAGTCCTTAGCGGGCTGGGAAGATAGCGCTGTCCTGAGTCGTTCGTCCATGGGACTGTTAAATTTTGGCCAGGGTATGATTATTGCGATCAGTGTTACAGCAGTCATGTTTTTTGCTGCCAGGCAAGTGACACAAGGAATTATGACGCTGGGCGACCTGGTCCTGGTGAATGCGTTTTTATTGCAACTATTTATTCCATTGGGGTTTCTCGGCGTTGTCTATCGGCAAATTAAATATGCTTTTGCAGACATGGATCAGCTGGTCAAGCTTCTGGATATCAAACCTGAAATAGAGGATGTAAAGAATGCCAGTTCGCTTGTAACAGGCAAAGGCGAAGTGCGATTTACCAATGTTAATTTTGGTTACCAGGCGGGTCGTAAAATTTTGCATGATGTAAGTTTTATCATTCCATCCGGGAAAAAGGTCGCCGTGGTGGGCGCCAGTGGCGCAGGCAAGTCTACTCTGGCCAGGTTATTATTTCGTTTTTATGATCTGGATGCGGGTGTAATTTCTATCGATGGGCAGGATATTAGTGCCGTAACCCAGGAAAGCCTGCGCCGGGCAATCGGTATCGTACCCCAGGACACGGTGTTGTTTAATGACACAATTTACTACAACCTGATGTATGCCAGGCTAGATGCCAGCCAGACTGAAATTGAAGACGCGGCCAGGCTGGCTCATATCCATGATTTCATTATGAGCCTGCCGGATAAGTACCAAACAGTTGTTGGCGAAAGAGGTCTGAAACTTTCCGGCGGTGAAAAACAGCGAGTTGCTATTGCCAGGACAATACTGAAAGGACCAAAAATATTAATTTTTGATGAGGCCACTTCGGCACTGGATAGTAAAGCAGAACAAGCTATTTTGCTGGCTTTGCGTGAGGCCGCAGTCAATCATACTACCCTGGTAATTGCCCATCGTTTATCTACCATTGTTGATGCAGATGAAATTCTGGTGCTGGATCAGGGGCGCATTATTGAGCAGGGAACCCATGGCCAGTTACTCGGAAAAAAAGGGAGTTATGCCCAGCTATGGGAAATGCAGCAAAAACAGGTGGCAGAAGAATTTCTCTGATACAAAATAGTAAATGTATCAGGCGATGGCCGTTACATTCTTTTTGGTCTCGTTTATAGCTTCAGTTTTCCCCAGGGATCCAACCCAGAAGGCCAGGTCTTTTTCAAGAAATTCCTGCACAGACATGTAGTGCGAGCCATCACATGAAAAAGTCAGGCCGAGCATACCGTTCATGGTATTGACTGATGCAGATCTTAAATAGATCGTATCATCAGCAAACCTGAGCTGCTTAAACTGCTTAAATACTTCTCGTAGCTCGGCAGGCGTTACCTGGGCATTCTTTGGGTAGTCGTGCATGGGGTAGGCCAGGCAGATTTCCGGGTTAACAATTTCATCTACGCCATGTATGCGATAGTTATAGGGGTCATCAAGCATCCAGAATGAACAACGACCACTGGAAAAATGTATTTTACTGTGGAAGACACCGTGCTCGGTCATTAAGCTGTGAAATGTATGCAAGACTTCATCCATGTGTTCATCCAGCAGGCTCTGACTACGTGTTTGCATAAACACAGTACTGCGCACTGCGGGATCACCCCTGAACTGTTGCCAGTGCATGTCGGGGGCAGAAAGTTTGGTGTCCTTGAGAAGATCATTAACCGCAAAATCAGCAGCAATAAAACCGACAAGATTTTCACTTCTGTTTATTGCCTGGAGCGCAGTAATACACTGTTTTTCTGTGTACATACTCCAATACAGGGATGACAGCATAATACCCTTGAAAGGTAAATTATTCTTCAGGTAAGGCCGTTCTGACAAATCCTTGCCGCGCCAGTTTTTATCAGTACGATCAGGCTGGACCATGGACGAGACTTCGATACCATTGACATCCCAGGCATAAAGTAAATGACAGTTGGGTATACGATTAATATTTTCTTCCAGGGCATGGTCAAGCTTGTCCGCATCAGGCCAGACATTGGCGCAATCATCAGAAAGTTTGGCCAGCTTGTCGCTTATTGCCTCAGCAAGGGCCGCTTTTTTTGCCAGTATTGTTTGTTTTAGCTCACTCATAATTTACCCAAATCCATTTTCTTTAAAAAATCCGTTTATTTATTAAATCCCGTTTATTTATTAAAACCAATTATAATATTAGTTATTTATCTTTACAGTATAACAAATCACAATCAATAACACATGAAATTAGACGACGACTATCAGTTTGGTTACCACTTTTGTCGGTGCTGTAATTAATAACCTTACATTACGTAGATCGTCAGTAAAAAAGTCACGTTGATCAGGCCTGAATAGAATTTTTCTGGGGGGCGCCAATATGAATCGTACCCCGCTGTTCAGCCAATTCCATTTGGTGCTGACGTTCCCTGTATGCTTGTCGTTGTTTTGATGTTTGTTTATCAAAACACTTTGGACATGATACCCCTAATTCATATTCTGGTGATTTTTTATCCTGCTTACTCAGCGCGTGACGACAGCCATGACAAATTTCACGATGGCCTTCATCCAGGTCATGAATTAAAGAGACCCGGTTATCGAAAACAAAACACTCACCTGACCAGAGGCTTTTTTCTGCAGGTATTTTTTCAAGGTATTTTAATATGCCGCCTTCCAGGTGGTAAACGTCCTCAAAGCCCAATGTACGCAGGTAGGACGTTGACTTCTCACATCGAATCCCGCCGGTACAGAACATAGCGACTTTTTTATGTTTATTCTTGTCCAGGTTGGCCTGTATGTACCTGGGAAATTCTCTGAATGTTTTAATGTCAGGGTTGAGAGCGCCCTCAAAAGTGCCAAGCTCATACTCATAATCATTGCGCGTATCAATAACAATTACGTCGGGATCAGATATTAATTCGTTCCAGTTTTCCGGTTTGACATAAGTACCCACTTTTTGATTCGGGTTCACCTGGGGCATACCCATCGTGACAATTTCTTTTTTTAACTTTACCTTGGTCCGGTAAAAGGGCACTTCTGTAGCGGTGGACTCTTTATGGGCCAGGTTTGAAAATCGTGGATCCGATTTTATATGGGCCAAAACTGCATCAAGACCTTTGCGGTTACCCGCAATCGTGCCATTTATACCTTCCTCAGCCAATAAAATACTGCCCACGACTTTATGGCGCAGCATGCAATTCAGGAGCGGGTCACGCAAATCGGCGTAATCCGGTAAATGGGCAAATTTGTATAAAGCAGCAACTATATATGAGGGCATGTCAGTACCAGTTTTAAGAAATCAGGCTAAACGGGATTTGCGGCCAACCACATCTTTCTGCCATTATACCTGTTTAATGAGTATAAATAAAAAGGGGAATTACCATGAGCACTGAAATAGAAGATTTGACCGTCGATTACGAAGAGGACGGTAAACTGGTTTCGCGCCAGCTGGACAAAATTGTGCTTACCAAGGGTGCCTGGTCTACCATTATTTATCGCTATCAGGACTGGAATCGGACAAAAGAGGAATATGGCCCTGATAAATACAGTATTCGTCGCTATCAAAAACGCAATGGCCAGTACATGCAGAAGTCCAAATTCAATATTTCCAGCCGCGACCAGGCAACCAAAATAATCAACGCCTTAGAGACCTGGATTGGCGAGGTAGAAAAAGAGAAGGATGCTGATTAATCACGGTTACCGACCCTGATATGTCGTCGATCCTGAGAAGCTGGAGAGCCTCCCCCGGGGTCGACTAACGTGAAACACCTCAAACACAAGAAATATATTTTCCCTTGGCGGGCTGGTAATCAATTCAGATTGCTGGCTGATGCCGAAGTTTTTTTCCCGGCCATGCTCGCTGCAATCAATCAAGCCAAAAGCAGTATTTGTCTTGAGCTTTACTTGATGAGTTCTGGCAAGGTCGCAAACAGGTTTATCGAAGCGCTGGTGGCTGCCGCCAATCGTGGCGTCACTATTCAAATTCTACTGGATGATTTTGGCGCTCGTGGCCTGGCAACAGCAGATCGTGTTCATTTAAAACACGAGAACATTTTAGTTCGTTATTACAACCCGATTAAATTGATTGCCCTGAATGTATGGGCTGACAATATGGTTCGTGACCATCGAAAATTGTTAATTGTTGACGACAAGACTGCTTTTACAGGCGGTGCTGGCCTGGCAGATGAGTTTGCATCTACTAATGCGTTACAAACAGGTTGGCGCGAAACCATGCTGGAAATTTCCGGGACGGTGGTGGCAGATTGGCAAACCTTGTTTGACCACCAGTGGCAGCTTTGGGGCGGTAACAAAAAAAGACTGAGTAGGCTGGTTCTCAAACCTGAGCCTGAGCCTGAAGCTGAATTACCAGGCAGGGTCACGGTTTCCCATGGAGTTGCCAGGCAGGAAACCAAGCGTTCATTAATCAATAATATCCGAAAGGCACGGTGTCATATCTGGATTGCAACTGCTTATTTTGTGCCTTCATGGCGTTTGCGCCGGGTATTGCGACAGGCCGCCCATCGCCAGGTTGATGTCAGATTATTATTGCCCGGTACCCTGACAGATCACCCGGCTGTTCGTTATGCCGGCCAGCGTTTTTATACGCGATTGTTACGTGCCGGAATACGCATATTTGAACTTCAGGACAGGATGCAGCATCAGAAGGTAGCCATCTGCGATCAATGGGTGTCAATTGGTTCATCAAATTTCGATCGCTGGAATTTACGCTGGAACATGGAGGCCAACCAGGAAGTAAACGGTGAACCCTTGTCATCTGAAGTAATGGCTATGTTGCGACAAGATTTTGACAACTCCCGCGAAATTCAATACCTGGACTGGAAACGCCGACCCTGGTATCACCACTGGCTTGAATACTGGTGGGGCTGGATCTCCCGCCTGGTAAGCAAAATAGGCAACCGCTGATAACGATGAGCCGGGAATAATTCTTGTCAACCGATTTAGGTCCAGTGCGTTATTGATAGAGACAAAACCCAAAAAGGCAATGTCAAAATCTAACCAGACATCGGAGATGGAAATGAAAAAGACTCGAATAATTTTAGCTGTATTACTGGGCACCATGCTGGCCGCCCCTGTAATTGCTGATGAAGGCGAACGTGGCGACAGAATTGAAAATCGATTTGATGAGCGCGGCGATCGGATCAATGAACGACTGGATGAACGGGGCGAAGTTATTCACGATCGA
>QIGL01000109.1 GCA_003228915.1 Acidiferrobacteraceae bacterium | reverse complement strand
TAGCCCAATAAATCAAATACTGGATACCCGTCTCCACGGGTATGACGCGCTTCTTATTTTATGACTTCATATTCAAATTTTTAATCGCCTGAACCCGCGCATCCCTGATTTTTTTTGCAATCTCCTTACCATTGGCATCCGGTAATGATTTTGCAATCTGGCCGGCATCTACTGCTTGGGTTGCTTTAAACGCATCACGAAAAATATCTGCCACGGGCATCGGCTTCACAAGCCAGTAAAAATTGCTCCAGTCGCTCAGGCCGCCGGTAAACATCAATGGCCTGCAAGGTATCGGCAAGGGTTTCGGGTTTTAATTCTTTGGCGCGATGACAATGGCTATGATATTTGGCAGCAAGAATCGCCAAATCCCGCATATTGGCTGGCACACGCAAGCGATCACACATACTTTTCACCAACTTGACGCCGCGGGCCTCATGGGCAATATGTCGCGGCCACTCCGATTCAGGAGTATTGCCCTTGCCAAGATCGTGAGTCAGGGCAGCAAAACGAACTGCCACATCATCAGTCAAGGCTGCTGCCTGGTCCAGTACCATCATGACATGGACACCGGTATCAACTTCCGGGTGATGGGCGGCAGGTTGCGGGACACCGTAGAGATCATCAATCTCGGGAAACAGTTTTTTCAGGGCGCCACAACCACGCAATACCCGAAAAAATTCTGCCGGCTGTTTTGCCGCCAGCGCCCGCTCAGTTTCCGACCACACCCGCTCCGGCACCAGGAAATCAAGTTCACCATTCTCGACCATTTTTTTTAATAGTTTGTGGGTCTCATGGGCTATGTGAAATCCAAAACGGGCAGCAAAACGGGCCGCCCGCAAAACACGAACCGGGTCCTCGGAAAATGCCGGGGACACATGGCGCAGTAATTTCTGTTTCAGGTCGGCCTGGCCATTGAATGGATCAATCAACTCGCCATCTTTGGCTTCCGCCATGGCGTTAATGGTCAAGTCGCGACGCAACAAGTCATCTTCCAGGGTAACGTCTTTAGCGGCGTAAACCTCGAACCCCGTATAGCCATGGCCGGATTTACGTTCAGTGCGAGCCAGGGCATACTCGGCTTTAGTCTCGGGATGAAGAAACACCGGAAAGTCCTTACCAACGGGTTTATATCCCAGGTCGATCATTTCCTGGGGGGTCGCACCCACGACCACGTAGTCCCGATCCTTGATCTCAAGGCCCAGTAACTTGTCACGCACGGCACCACCTACTAAATATATCTGCATCGCGCTATCCTAAAGGGCCAAACACCTCAGGCCAAGCTTTAGTTTTATGAAATTAAATAAACCAATAAAACTGGTTACCGGGATTTTTTTAACAGTAATCCTGTTGTTAATAAGCGCCTGCAGCAACCTGGGTTATTACGCTCAATCTGCCTCTGGTCAGCTTGATGTCATCAACCGAACCATGCCCATCCAGTCCTTGCTCGACCAGCCAGATACCGATCCGGCATTAAAAATTCGCTTGCAACTGGTATTACAAATCCGTGATTTCGCCAGTAGTGAACTGGACCTGCCCGACAATGACAGTTACCGCAGTTATGCCGACCTGGAACGCCCCTATGCCATCTGGAATGTATTTGCTGCCCCGCCACTCTCACTAGAAGCCACGCGCTGGTGTTTCCCTTTTGCCGGTTGCGTGAGCTACAAGGGTTATTTTAATGAACAGGACGCCAGGGATTTTGCTGCCGAGTTGAAAGAGCAGGGCCAGGATGTTTACGTGGCCGGCATCAGCGCCTATTCAACCCTGGGCTGGTTCGACGATCCCATGTTGAACACGATTATTAATCGCTACGACCCGGAACTGGCCGGTCTTGTTTTTCATGAGCTGGCTCACCAGCAAGTTTATGTCCAGGATGATACTGAATTTAATGAATCATTTGCCATGACAGTTGAACTGGCAGGAACAAAATCCTGGCTCGATAGCGTGAATACAAATAAAAAAAATAGCGAAAAAATTTACCAGGATTTTGTGACACGTAAAAAAAGACGCATCCAGTTTGTCGAGCTGGTCATGGCGACCAGGGGAAAACTGGCCGCGATTTATCAAGCCGAGACTGATGATAACAAAAAATTAATTCAAAAAACGGCAGTGATAAAAACGCTGCGAAAACAATATGCCACTATCCGCAAAACGTGGCAGGGTTATCCGGGTTATGACAAATGGTTTAATAGCGAAATAAATAATGCCAAGCTGGGTTCAATTGGTACTTACCATCGTTTTGTACCGGCCTTTAAAAAATTATTAGCCAAGGAAAGAACCTTTGCAGATTTTTACCGGGCTGTTAGCAAATTATCCAGGCTTGAGAAAACGGACCGGCACTTAGCCCTGGACAAGCTGGTTGCCGATTAGAGACACTCTGATCAATATATGATTGTCATTCCGGCATGTGTTTGTCATTCCGACCGAAGCGGAGGAATCTTGTCGCTTCCTGGTATTATTGAAGTTCCGTGGTGTGAGATCTCTCGGCAACTGCTTCTAGCTCCTCCATCTGACCGCCAGGGATGACCTGAGCGAAGCGAGGAAATGCAATAGGATTGTCAGGAACAATCCTTGCCATGGAGTCGTCCACTACGGTCGAGATGACAATTGATCAAAGCTTTCTTAGATACTTAGCGCTGAATCTGGGCACCAACCAGGCACTAGGTACGCCTTGCCCTGCTCCTGAACAGGGATAATTTCTCATTCTTATCTTCAGCCAGGTAGGCAGGCACGACCGCTTCCATAGATTTTGGTTTTATACCAAACCAGGCAGGCATAGCGGCATCACAAACACTGTCAACCGTTAACGAATTGTAATTATCAATTGAGAAGGGTTTGCCTCTAAAAAACTCGAGGACAGCAGCCTGCAACCAGGACAGCCTGTTATTCAAGGCAACAATCCTGGTCTCTAATCCCATCTGACTTTTGATAAACTCAAGAATTTCAATTAACTGGTATGCCCGGGGCCCACACAGGTTATAACGTTTACCGAAGGCCACTGGGTTACCAATACACTTTAGTATAATGCTGGTGACGTCTT
Source organism: Acidiferrobacteraceae bacterium (assembly GCA_003228915.1). Lineage (GTDB taxonomy): Bacteria > Pseudomonadota > Gammaproteobacteria > Acidiferrobacterales > SZUA-150 > SZUA-150. The sequence continues at coordinate 8,327 of QIGL01000109.1, read as the reverse complement.
CGACATAAATCGGCTGCAGGCGAGACCTTGAGCAGGCGAGTGGGAAAAAGCCGGGCATTAATTTGAGTAAACTTGCGAATCGATTAATAAAACTATCGCCGGGACCAAATATTACCGAGGGACGAAAACTGGTCACTGCCAGACTGGTACCAGCATTGGCATGAGAATTAGGGCCGGCATATTTGTGTACCAGGTTCTCCGCCTTGCCCTTGGTGCGTAAATAATGGCTTGGGCCATTTTCAGACGCCGACAAGGCGCTCATATGTAACAAATGCCTGAGACCTGTCTGTTGACAGGCCTGGACAACAATTTCAGCCAGCTCAACATGGGCTCGGTGAAAACCTTTACCATTATGGCCTGACTCGTTAAGTAACCCGACAAGGTTAATGACTGCATCACAATCATCAAATACGTTACGCAGGACATTCGGGCTAAACACATTCGCCTGGATAATTTTCAGGGTAGGTAATACGAGCAGGTCACGGTGACGCTCGCGATTGCGGGTAATCAGGACAACGCTATAACCTTCGCTGACGAGGCGTGCGGCAAGACTATGGCCGACAAAACCAGACCCACCAAGAATGCAGATTGTTTTAATTACCATAAAATTTATGACTGTGAAAGATTGATACGCATCCAGTCAATTCTTGTTTTAACCCGTGTCAAAGTCAAGCTTGGCGCATTCTGGAAGATTAAGAAAAGTCACTTAAAATGACGGGCCTGATGCCGTACAGGGTGGAAAACTGCCCGCCCTGTCATTTCGAACGCCAGCGAGAAATCTCGAGACCTGAGACACAACAAGAGCGAGATCCCTCCACTTCGGTCGGGATGACAGACGTGTCGGGTGGCGTTCTGTTCGGGATGACAGACGTGTCGGGTGGCGTTCTGTTCGGGATGACGACATTGCTGTCATTCTGAGCACCCCCCAACCCTTGTCATTTCGAACGCCAGCGAGAAATCTCAGTGTATGAAAAGCCCAATAAATCCTTTTCGTTTGCATAAATCCCGACAAAATAGATAATACTCAACCACAACAAAATACAAACCATCCATTAACCGATGCAAGGAAGCACATGGATAAATGTTATTACGTTTACCTGTTAACAAACCGAAATAATGCCGTTATGTACGTAGGTGTAACAAATAATCTGTTACGCCGCATTTATGAGCACAAAAATAAATCCATCCCTGGTTTTACTCAAAAATACAATGTTTATAAGCTGGTTTATTTTGAACAAACCCATGACGTGAAGTCGGCAATTGAGCGAGAAAAGCAGATCAAAAAATGGCGCCGAGAAAAGAAAAATGCGCTGGTTGAGGCCATAAATCCGCATTGGCAGGAGTTGGATCTCGGGCTTTGAAATTTCGGGCAAGGGACAAGATTTCTCCCTCCGGTCGAAATGACAAACGCACCCGTCATTTCGAGCACCCCATGCCCCTGTCTTTTCGACCGACTTCCCCTTGTCATTTCGAGCGGCAGCGAGAAATCTCAAGGCACGGGGCACAACAAGAGCAAGATCCCTCCGCTACGCTAACGCTCCGGTCGGAATGACGGTTGGGAGTGTGAATAAAAAAAATTTACAGCAACCAGATTTTAAATTAAACCACCTGAAAAATTATCAGCTCACTTGCCAGACGTTACTGCTGGCATGCGATCAAACAGGCGAGTGCGATTTCCTCCCAACCGATACTCATAAACCGCGGTATAACCAAGCACATTTTTTACATAATTACGGGTTTCATCATAAGGTATCGTGTCAACCCAAATATCGGCAGGCATAGACTGGTTTTCAGGCATCCATTTTTTAACACGATGAGGGCCTGCGTTATAGGAAGCAGTGGCCAACACCTGGCTACCATTTTTCCTGTCCAGCACTGTTTTCAAATAACTGGCGCCAAGCATAAGATTATTTTCTATCTTGAGAATGGTTGCATTACTGCGAATACGCATTTTTAGTTTTCTACCGACCTGTCGGCCCGTTTTAGGCATGAGCTGCATCAGTCCCAGGGCACCAGCAGGCGAACGGGCATCGGCAATAAAGGCGCTTTCCTGTCGCATCACGCCATATATCCATTCGGGATCAATGCCGGTTCTGTCGGCGCTTGCTTCAACAAGGTTTCGATATACAACAGGAAAACGTAAATCCAGATCATCCAGGTGATCAGACTTATTGACCGTATAGATGGCCCGGTCATACCAGCCCCACTCCCTCGCCAATACTGCCGCAACCTGAAGTTCGCGATTGTTCATTTTTTTAATCATCCAGTTCCATTGCCGACGGGCATCGACAATCTTGCCAAGATAATAAAGTTCTTTCGCAGCCTTGATGTCCGGCCTGGCATTCATGGCCTGGGCCTCTTCGCGCGCAGCTTCAATACTCTTGTGCTGCATGGCATAACCGAGATCCAGCCTGTCTGCCGCCAGGAATCCATAATAACTGCGCACCTGGGACAGGCTGGCGTAAATTGGCTGGGCCTGTTGCCAGCGCCCGGACTCTTCTTCGACTCTGGCCAGCCAGTATTGCCACTGGTTTTCTTTTTTTAGGCGGTCAGGCAAGGCGGATAAATAAAGGCGGGCCGTGTCCCATTCCCCGGCTCTTAACGCCGCATTAATTCGCCACACTCTTAGCTTGTCGTCGCCGGGCGCAGCGGGCACTTTATCCAGCCAGTCCAGGGCCACGGGTAATTGCCATTGCGCCGCCAGAATGCCAAGCATCCGGTAGACGTAATTATTATCTTCCGGGAAAAAGTGAAACCGCTTGCTGAGCAATAACCACTGCTCCATTGCCGCTTCCGGATCACGATAGGCAAGCCTGACAATGCCGTGTTTAATAATGGTCCGGGCAACCGGCGTATCAACCCGGTAATTAATTCTTCTTAATTCTCGCTGCGGATTCCAGTGGACTGCTTCCCAGCGACGCACCCAGACTCTTTCTCTTCTGGGTAATAATTTCGCCAGAGATCGGGCCAGGCTAATTCTGCGTTTATCCATGGCCAGTTTAATGCGCGCCCAAATCAGATCATCGGTCATGTGGCCAGCGCTTTGCCATGCTTTAAAAACAGGATTACAGGCGCTTGGCAGGCGCCTGCCGGTTAACCAAAGCTCTTCAACCTCGGACATGAGTGACGCCTGCTCATAGCTGTTCTTGATTAAATGCTTAAGCCGATAACATTTGAGTTTTTTATCGCGTGTACCGTCATCATAAACAGCAAGAAAGGTGTCCCATTTTCTCTTTTTAGCCAGGTAGTGCAGCCATTTTTCCTGTAATTTTATTGATAGCGGTGTATGTTTGTTTTCGTCAATAAATTGCTGCAATACGACATCGGGGGTGATCGCGATGCGCTTGCTTAAGTATGAATAAACCAGGTAATTTTTTAATATATAGTCGTCCAGTTCACGCAAGATAGTGTGATACTTGCCATATTGGCGTTTTTTTAACGCCTGCTCGGCCTTGCGAAAATTTGCCCGATCAACTTCTTGTGGATCTAAAAATAATTCATCGGCAAATACACTGGTATTAACCACAAGCAACATGCTTGTGCCGGCCGCAAGAACCAAGAGACGGAGATACTGTCTATACATAATAGTAGAGTATAGTAAGTTAAAGCCTGATTACATAACCCAAATACGAGGAACCGACGGATGGCCATGGAGACACTAAACCCTGCAAATGGTGAGTTGATAGCTACATTTGACTACTGGGATGAGAAAAAAATTGATGCGGTGCTGGACCAGGTAAAACAGGCCAGCGAATCATGGCAGTCCGTCTCGTTTCCAGACAGGGCCAACCTGCTTTTGGCTGCAGCTAAAGAATTGCGAAAGAACAAACAGGAGTACGCTGATTTAATCACGCTCGAAATGGGCAAACCCACGACAGAGGCAAAAGGTGAAATAGAAAAATGCGCTGCTGTTTGTGACTATTACGCAGAAAACGGGGCGACTTTTTTAGCAGACGAGATTATTGAATCCGATGCCGGTAAATCGTTGGTCGCGCATATCCCGGTTGGTACTGTCCTGGCAGTTATGCCCTGGAACTACCCTTTCTGGCAGGTTTTAAGATTTGCCGCGCCCAGTTTAATGGCAGGTAATACCTGCTTATTAAAACATGCCTCTAACGTACCCCAATGCGCCCAGGCAATTGAAAACGTATTTAAACGCGCCGGTTTTCCTGATAATGTTTTTCGCAGTCTCATGATTTCTGCCGGTCAAACCGCAGCAGTCATTGCCGATGACCGTGTTAATGCAGTGACCTTGACGGGCAGCGAACCTGCTGGTCGCCAAGTGGCGGGCACGGCCGGAGCCAACCTAAAAAAATCTGTACTTGAACTAGGTGGTTCCGACGCCTTTGTGGTGTTGGAAGATGCCGATCTTGACCTGGCATCGACTGTGGCAGTGCAGTCGCGTTTTCTCAACGCTGGTCAAAGTTGTATTGCCGCCAAACGTTTTATTCTCGTTGACGAGATAGCAACGGAATTTTTAGCGGCATTTAAACTAAAGGCCTCGGAACTAATCGTCGGCGACCCAACAAATGAAAAAACCCGGATCGGGCCCATGGCGCGGGTTGACTTGCGTGATGAATTACACGTGCAAGTCACGGACTCCATCAAGGCCGGGGCCACGGCATTGTTGGGTTGCAAACCTGCCGATCGGCCTGGTGCGTATTATGAGCCTTCAATTCTCGATCATGTAAAACCGGGCATACGTGCCTACGAAGAAGAATTATTTGGGCCGGTGGCCATTGTTATCCATGCCAGGGATGAGGCCGATGCATTACGCATTGCCAACGATCATCGTTATGGCCTGGGCGGTACGGTGTTCACAAAAGACAGCAAACGAGGTGAAGCATTTGCCCGCAAAATGCAGTCCGGGGCAACCTTTGTTAATGGATTGGTAAAAAGCGATCCCAGGTTGCCCTTTGGTGGTGTTAAGGCGTCAGGCTATGGCCGGGAACTTTCCCGCCTGGGAATACTGGAGTTTGTTAATGCCAAGACCATCTGGATTAAATGATATTTACGTTGCGGCCCTAGACGCGGGTCCCTTCAATTAACAAGTAAGTATCATCTTTTAAAAAGGTAGTACTTGTAACCTGCAAATTTGAAGATTGCTCAAGATAGCGAAGCGTATTCCTGTCAAATCTTGCGCCATATACTTTTTCAACAAAGGGTGCAAACAATTCTTGCCGCTTCCTTATTTTCTCATTTTTTGAATATACAATTTCCAGAAGTCGAAATCGCCCGCCCGGCTTTAACACTCTAGCGAATTGCTCAATAGCAAGTTCTTGTATGTCATCGGGCATCACGCAGCACATAAAGGTTGAAACGATCCAATCGAATTGGTCTGAGTCTATTGACTTCATTTCCGTTGCGTCTTCATGAACCAGGTTTATATTACACCTAGCCTTTGTTTTTCTCTTTTCGGCTTTACCCAGCATCTTTTTGCTTAACTCGATTCCTGTCACTTCTGAGTCTTCATGATAGAATTCCAGATTTCTTCCGGTTCCAACGCCAGCTTCCAGTATTTTTCCTCTTAAATCCCCAATTAATGTCGGTCGCCATTTTTTATAGATCCGCTCCCACGGATAATCCAGGAAATCATAGAATGTTGCCGTTATATTATATTTCTCCTGCAAGAAGAAATTCTTTTCGTTCGAGTTCATAATTAAGTTACCTCTTTAAACTATTTTCAGTTTAGCGCTCTACATCCTGCAAATCTGCATCACTTTGTAACGTATTGTAACATTATCCCTGCCAGATATAGTGCGTTACAAAAAACCCGTTTACTGACAATCGCCTGTTACAAACAAATGCTTAAATAAGCACCGTTAGAATGATTTCATTTTAATAATTTATTTTTTTAAACAACAGGAGAAATATCATGAATAAAAAAACTATGACTGCTTATTTAGTTGGCACGATTGCAGGGTTAGGACTGGCCATGGGTTCGGTTGCCTTCGCCCAGAATATGGGAAATAGCAATAACCACGCCATGGGGCAGTCAAACCAGGCTGGCATGCATGGACAATCAATGAACATGGGAACCATGGGGCAAACTAGCCGGGTTGGCATGCAAGGACAAACTACGCAAAGTGGCATGCATAACCAGGCAGCGAAAATGGGTTCTCGTGGCAACATGCATGGCGGTTCAGCGGCTCATCATACATTTTTCGATGATCAAACATCTGTGCATGATGAAACTTCCTAATTACTAGTAATGCAAATAAATTGCCATAAACAAGCCCGCCGCATAACCCGTACACCTGTACGGGTTATGGACTGGCAAAGTAATTGATAAAGGAGAATATTATGAGTACTGGAATGGGATTTGGAATGGGTTTTTTCTGGTTAGTACCGGTTTTAGTCATAGGCTTGCTGGTATGGTTCTTGTTATCCTTGTCCAGGGATAAGTCGACCAAACAATAATAGTCATTATGTTTATTCGGAATTTAACTGTTCAGAACTTAACTGGCACAAAAAACAGGACGATTGACAAAGGAACTTGATATGAAACGACGTGAATTTTTAATAGGCGGCCTGGGTGTTACTGCCGGAATAGCGGCAGCAACTTCTACTACTTTTGCCATGGGCCGAATGATGGGTGGGTCGGGCGGAATGATGGGTTCTGGTAGTTATTATCAGCCATCATTTGCTCGTCAGGATTTTGCCCTGCCCGCCCTTGATGAAGGCGTAACAGTAAATGGCAAACAGGTATTCAAGCTAAACCTGCAATCCGGTGAAACTCGTATTCTACCCAAAGCACCCACGCCAACCATTGGTATTAATCAAAACTTTCTGGCGCCAGTATTGCGTTTTAAAAAGAACCAGACGGTAAGAATGGAAGTTACCAATAAACTAAATGAAACAGCGGCACTGCACTGGCACGGCATGATTCTACCCGCCACCCAGGATGGTGGTCCGCACCAGGCAATCAAACCTGGTAACACCTGGGTAGCACAATGGAAGGTCATTAATGAACCTGCGACCTATTTTTATCATTCCCATACCCATAACCATACTGCCGAACAGGTCTGGCGTGGTTTGGGCGGGCAAATGCAAATTGTCGATGAGGATCGTGATAAACAGCTTGGCATTCCCCACCAATACGGTGTCGATGACTTTCCGGTGATTCTTACCGACCGGGCCTTTGAGGAATCTGGTCACTTTTATTACAGCAATACCCGCATGCAAAAAATGCAGGGCATGCACGGCAATGTCATCCTGGTAAATGGTGCGGCTAATTCGGTTTTAAAACCAAAGAAGTCTTTAATCCGCCTGCGATTACATAATGCATCCAATGCCCGTTTTTATGACTTACATTTTTCTGATAACCGACCATTCCAGCTGATTGCGACAGATGGTGGCTTACTGGAGCAAGCCCAGACATTAACCAGTATCCGACTGACGCCCGCCGATCGTGCCGATATTATTGTCGATGTATCAGATGGTAAAACCCTGTCGCTTCGCAATAAAAAAGGTTACAGCAACCTGAATACCGGCATGATGGGTGGTGGTAGCGGCCTGGATGCCGACTTCGACGTGTTTCATATTGACGCCAGCAAGGCCAGCAAGGCCAGCAAGGTTAAATCATTTCAAACAAGCCAGCTCGTAGCGTTACCAACGTGGTTTAAATCAGACTTGTCAAAAGTGGATATTGCCACTACCCGAAAATTAAACCTGGATATGCAAATGGGCCCGTCCATGATGTTTGGTTCTGGTGGATTTTTTATCAATAACAAGGCCTTTGATTTAAATGTAATCAACGAAGTGGCCAAAGCCAATACATTTGAAATATGGGAATTTCATAACCCGTCCATTACCCATCATCCGATACATGTCCATAATACCCAGTTCCGGATTCTCGACCGTAATGGTCGCGCTCCTTATCACTGGGAACGTGGCCTCAAAGACACGGTGATTGTTCATGCCGATGAGAAGGTAAGAATACTAATGCCAACGGGGCCGTACAAAGATGCCAAAATGCCTTACATGTACCACTGTCATGTCCTGGAACACGAAGACGCGGGTATGATGGGTCAGTTTACGGTGACCTAGGGTACAGTCTTCACACTTAAGGAAACTCTGATTTAATACATGTTTGTCATTCCGACAACTATTTGTCATTCCGACCGAAGCGGAGGAATCTTGAACTTCCTGATACTACTGACGTCCCGTGGTACGAGATCTCTCGGCAACTGCTCCATGCGTTGCTCTAGCTCCTCCATCTGACCGCCAGGGATGACCTGAGCGAAGCGAGGAAATGCTGAATGAAACCCGAAGGGATTCTACAGTGGGCGGGAATGCAATAGGATTGTCTGGAACAATCCTTGCCA
>QIGL01000107.1 GCA_003228915.1 Acidiferrobacteraceae bacterium | reverse complement strand
ACAAACCTTCCACGAAACGGACACTGGAAGAAGTGTTGAGTTCGTTACAAGATCTTACAAAGAATGAATTATCCGATATCGACTTGCATTCTCGGGCTGGCACCGAACCCGAAAAAAAACAACCTGCCGGGCCAGTACCGGAAAACCCTGGCACCAATGACGACAGTTTTAACGATGACGAATCGATTGAACTGGATACCGTCCCTGTCCAGGTTAAATTGGTCAGCGGTGAAACGGGAGACATATTTGAAGGTCTGGAGTTGTTACCTGGTGTAGAAATTAGCGATGAAAATCAGGATGATCTGGCAGACGAAACGAGTCAGCCTGATTTCGCAGATGAGGCAGATCCCGAGCTCAATGATATTCGTTGGGAAGATATACCGGTACTGGAGGATGTGGCTGAAGATTTGTCAGAAGATCAGCTTGAAAATCATATTGGTGTAGAGCAACTGGATGCAAGTGCGCTAGATACAATTGAATTCCGGTCACCTGATCCGCAACAGGCACGAAATATTGCCATCCAGGTTGCGGCCAGGCTCAATATTGAAATGCGCAAACAGGGACTGGAAGGGCTGGATATCGCCACCATCAACCGGTTGCGCGATTTATTGGTTAAGGAGCTGGCGAAAGCAGCAACAAAAAGCGAGAATGACGAAAGTTAAACAATGAAATTAATCGCTGCTGACGCGGGAAAGGCAAGCCTTTCCCGTTCTTTATGGTGACAGAATAAATAAATAACCCCAAAGTGACGGGTATTAAACTGAACGAAGGAGAAGTTTTGGATGACCGTTGGCAGCATGGACGCTGCCGCCGAGCGTACAAGGATATATTCATAGCGTGTCATCCAAAACTTCTCCTTCGTTCAGTTTGCAGTGAGCTACGGGGCATAAAACCCGTAGTCATTTAATATTTAATAAATATAATGCAAGTATGAGCGAAGACAAACAAACAACCTCGACAGAACCGACCCTGGCCACGACCTATGACCCCGGCACCATAGAACAAAAACTCTATGCCAGCTGGGAGCAAAACGGTGTTTTCACCCCTTCTGGAAAAGGCGCGCCCTACTGCATCATGATTCCCCCGCCCAATGTCACGGGCAGCCTGCACATGGGTCATGGTTTTAACAATACCATCATGGATACCCTGATCCGTTACCACCGCATGAAAGGCAATAATACCTTGTGGCAGGCGGGCTCCGACCACGCGGGCATTGCCACCCAAATGGTGGTAGAACGACAACTTAATGCCGAGGGCAAAACCCGTCACGATCTTGGCCGAACAGAATTCATTAAAAAAGTCTGGGACTGGAAAGAACACTCAGGCAATACCATCACGGGCCAGCTACGCCGCATGGGTTCATCCCTGGACTGGTCGCGGGAACGCTTTACCATGGACGAAGGTTTGTCGAAAGCCGTCAACGAAGTTTTCGTCAGTCTCTATGAAGAAAATCTTATTTACCGTGGCAAACGCCTGGTGAACTGGGACCCGGTGCTACACACCGCGGTCTCCGACCTTGAAGTTATTTCAGAAGAGGAGAACGGCCATCTTTGGCACATGCGTTATCCCCTGACTGACGGCAGTGGTTTTTTGGTCGTTGCCACCACTCGCCCTGAAACCATGCTCGGTGATACCGCGGTTGCCATTCACCCTGATGACGACCGCTACAAACATTTAGCTGGCAAAACCGTCACCCTGCCGTTGACTAATCGCCAGATTCCGATTATCACTGATGATTATGTTGATCCGGAATTCGGTACCGGTTGCGTGAAAATTACCCCGGCCCATGATTTTAATGATTATGAAATGGGCAAACGTCACAAATTACCCATGATTAACGTGCTTGATCACAATGCCTGCATATTAAAAGAATCTGAAATAGAATTATTGCCAGGCGTTAAACATCAAGACCTGGAAACAACACTCCCGAAAAAATACCAGGGCCTGGATCGGTTCAAAGCTCGAAAAGAAATCGTTAAAGATATTGAAGCGCTCGATTTAATGGAAAAAATAGAGGACCACAAGCTCATGGTGCCCCGTTGTGATCGATCCGGTGCCATTGTTGAGCCCTACCTGACAGATCAATGGTACGTAAAGGTAGCGCCCCTGGCAGAGCCGGCTATTCGCGCGGTTAAAAACGGTGACATCAAGTTCGTCCCTGATAACTGGAAAAATACCTATTTTGAATGGATGAATAATATTCAGGACTGGTGCATCTCGCGCCAAATCTGGTGGGGCCACCAGATTCCGGCCTGGTACGATGAAAATGGCAAGGTGTATGTTGGCCGCTCGGAAAAAGAGGCACGGGAAAAAAATAACCTGGGCGATGATATTAAATTAAAACAAGACGAAGACGTACTTGATACCTGGTTTTCATCTGCCCTCTGGCCTTTCTCAACCCTGGGTTGGCCAGACAAAACACCCGAGCTAAAAAATTATTATCCCACCAACGTACTGGTCACCGGTTTCGATATAATTTTCTTCTGGGTTGCCCGCATGATTATGATGGGCCTGAAATTTATGAAAGACGTGCCTTTCCGGGAAGTTTATATCCATGGCCTGGTGCGCGACAGTCATGGTCACAAAATGTCCAAATCAAAAGGCAATGTCCTGGATCCAATTGATTAATTGACGGCATCGACCTTGAAGCCCTGGTGAATAAAAGAGCAACTGGTCTGATGCAACCAAAAATGGCGGCTAAAATCGAAAAGGCCACACGCAAGGAATTCCCTGACGGCATTGCAGCTTACGGCACTGATGCCCTGCGTTTTACCTTTGCTGCCATGGCATCAACCGGACGGGATGTTAATTTTGATCTCGGACGTGTAGAAGGCTACCGGAATTTTTGTAATAAATTATGGAATGCCGCTCGTTACGTATTGATGAATACGGAATCTTATGACTGCGGTCAAAAAGGTGGCGCCACCATCCTGTCGCTAGCCGACCGCTGGATTGTTTCCCGGCTCCAGCAAGTGGAAGGACAGGTCGCCTTTGAAATGGGCAACTACCGGTTTGATCACGTTGCTCAACTTCTTTACAGTTTTGTTTGGGATGAATATTGCGCCTGGTACCTGGAGCTTTCCAAAGTTGTATTAACTAATGAACAAAGCAAAGACAACGATTTGCGTGGCACGCGCCAAACACTTGTTTATGTCCTGGAAGCAATACTCCGACTCCTGCACCCGATTACACCGTTTATCACCGAGACAATCTGGTTAAAAATTGCCCCGCTTGCCGGCATTAAAGCCAATAGCAATAACAGCACGATCAGCAAGCAGTCTTACCCGGTCCCGGACCAGGCTAAAATTGATAACACCGCGATTGATGATATGCAATGGGTCATGACGGCCATCGAAGGCATTAGGAATATTCGCGGTGAAATGAACATAAAACCCTCAAAAAAAATTCCGGTTATCCTGGAAAATACAAACGAGGCAGACAGAAAAAAAGTTGCGGAACACAGTGATTACCTGAATACCCTGGCAAAACTGGAATCAATTTCAGTGCTTGAAGCTGGTCAGGTTGCGCCGGAATCGGCCATTGCCCTTGTCGGTGATATGAAAGTCCTGGTTCCACTTGCCGGTCTCATTGACAAAAACGCCGAAATCAAGCGTCTGCAAAAAGAGATCCAGAAACTTGAAAAAGAACTGGTCTCGGTACAGGGGAAATTAAAAAATGAGAGTTTTGTCAGCCGTGCGCCAGCAGCCATTGTTCAACAGAAAAAAAATCACGCAAGTGAACTGGAATCTTCACTAGCCAGTCTTAAAGAACAATATACTGGTATCGAAGCCATGGTCGATTAAATTCTTATTTTACCCTGCGCCCTCTGACTTAAACGTGCCGTGTTTATAATCAGCGAGCTCGAGCGTCAGTATCAAGGCATCTTCCCGGCCTGAACGAGCAGGATAATAATTTTTCCTGATACCTATTTCCGAGAAGCCCAGTTTTTTGTACAAATTACTGGCACCAGTATTTGATATGCGAACTTCAAGGAATGCCACGCCCGCGCCCTTCCATCTCGCCGTCTCGAGCAAGTATTGAATAAGCTGGGTGGCAATTCTTTTTCTCTGGAATTCAGGGTCTACACACACATTAAGAATATGACACTCACGCACGCCGTACGACATTATTCCGTGCGCCACCACCAACCCGTTTATTTCGCAAACCACGCAATAATAACCAACCCGTAAACAGTCGCGAAGTATTTCTTCTGTCCAGGGATAGTTGTAGGCGGCCCGTTCAACTGACATGACTGACTTCAGGTCTTCCATGCGCATGGGCCTGACGACAGGAAGTGGGTGCGATATGACGGCTGCCATTATTGTTGTACCAGCTTATTAGCAAGACATAAATCCTGCCAGGACTTGTTTTTATCGGCAGGGGTTCGCAAAAGATACGCCGGATGGTAGGTCACCACCAGGGGTGTGCCATGAAAATCATGGGTTTGTCCTCGCAAGCTGGACAGGGTTTTATCTGTTTTTAGTAAACTATGGGCAGCATGACGACCCAGTGCGATAATTACTTTCGGTTTTATTAAATTTATCTGGGCACGAAGGAAAACTTCGCATTGTGATACTTCTTCTGGCCTGGGGTCGCGGTTATTCGGTGGCCTGCATTTGAGTACATTGGATATATAAATATCGTCACGCTCTAAACCCAGTGCGAACAACATGGCACTAAGCAATAATCCGGCACGGCCGACAAAAGGCAGGCCTTGTTTGTCTTCTTCGGCACCCGGTGCTTCACCAATGAATAACCAGTCAGCATTTTTGTTACCCGTGCCAAAAACGGTTTGGGTTCGCGTTGTTGATAAATCACACGCCGTACAAGACGCCGCCGTACTGCTTAATTCTGGCCAATCAAGACCGGATATTTGTTTTTCAGTGTTGATTTTAATATCTGTTGTGTCATTTTCTGGTTCTTTGACAACATCGTCTGGCTGGATATTTAATTTCTCAGGTGATTTTTTAGCATCCCGGTATTGCGTTTGTATTTGAACATCACGGGCACGCGGTTGCCAAACAGGCAACCCCATTGCCGTCAAATAAGCATTTCTGTTTTGTTCAGTCATCGTCATTGTTCTATTGACAAATTTTATAAGAAAAATCCTGAATATTAAAAAATTTATTTGTACTTATTTCGAACCTTCTTGTATTCACGTTTATACGTTTTTTTATTTATTTCCCTGGCCTTAAGTTTAGCTTTCCAGTACTTCATCTCCATAGCCATCTGATCCTTAATCTCTTTGACAAATTGTTTATATTCTTCCTGGGTAATAATTTTTTTACCATAGTCTCTCTTGGCCTGACGAACGCTCAAATAAACCAGTTCATCAGCGGCTGCGTTCATTTTGTCCACAGGCGACAGCTCAGCAACCTTACGTTTTACTGGACGTGGTGCGGGCTTGGGCCTGGGCGCACGCTTGACGACAGGTTTTGGTTTAGGTGGCGCTTTTTTAATAACTGCTCGTTTTGGTCTGGGCTCAGGTTTGACAGCCGGTTTCGGAGTCTCAATTACTCTCGTTGTTATTTTGGGAACTACCCTGGGGGTAACTTTACGGTCCGGCACTGGCGCACTTTTGGCCATTTGCTGTTGTCCGCCACTTTGTTTATCCAAAACAAAATAACCCAAGACTGCAATCACTGGAATAATAATAAGCGATGCTACCAGTGCTGTTTTCTGGACGGACGATTTTTTAATGAATCCTGAAAAATGTGACGAATCCTGGGTGCTGCCCTGGCTCGCCAAATGGGCACCACCGTACGGGTATACCAGGTCACTTATATCAGAAGATGACATCACGTCTTCAGGCACCAGGCGGGGAGTTGAAAACCGGGGAATATTAAAAAGCCGAATCGGCTCTGAAATACCTTTCAATTCTTTCCAGCCGACTTCCTTGCACGGTACCTCGGCCTTGTTCATGGCCATGTAAATGGCTTCACTAAAATAGATTTCATCTTTTGGCGTGACACCCTCGATACGGCTAGTAGTATTGACGGGCTCACCAAAAATATCATTGCGTGTAATCCTGACTTCTCCCAGGCTGGCCGCAACACGTATATGAATTTGTTTTTGATCCGGTATATCGCGGTTATACTCAAACAAGGCATCCTGCATGGCCATGGAGCAAAGCATGGCATCAGTCGGGGACCGGAATACAAGCAATAGGGCATCGCCAATACTCTTGACCAGTCTACCCTTATATCTTTTTATGATTGGCAACAGAATCTGGTTATGGGTATCCAGGAGAAACTCATTCTCCTGACGAGACTGTTGGGCTGTGGTCTCGGTAAACCCGACAATGTCGGTTAGCACTATGGCAAGGTTTTCAGTCTTCAGGCCCATCTCGGTTCCAAGTTGTGTAAATCCCAGATTTTATAATTCATTTCATATAGTGAGAAATAAACCAGATACTAGTTTACCTATTATACTAGTTTCCAAGGGGTTACGGGTTGGTTACAGTTTAAATTACTACTCGTATTTTAGCTACAAGTGGCTGATTTTCAAGGCGCTTTGTAATGCTGCATCTGGATTAATTACTAAAAAAGGTGCTCATTGTACAAGGATGGTCAGGTGCCGTGGAGCACATGGACGTGCGGGAACGGCTCTGGCGTTCACTTTCGTGGCCAGTTATGATGGGGCCGATTTTTTATTGGGAATATAAAATGAAAGCAACTATAAAACGCTTCCTGGCAGGACTGATTGTTGGCGCAGTACTGGCCTTTCCGCTGGGGATCAATTT
The DNA here is from genome assembly GCA_003228915.1 of Acidiferrobacteraceae bacterium. Lineage (GTDB taxonomy): Bacteria > Pseudomonadota > Gammaproteobacteria > Acidiferrobacterales > SZUA-150 > SZUA-150. The sequence continues at coordinate 7,061 of QIGL01000107.1, read as the reverse complement.
TGGCCGTGACGAGCCGCTTCTGAGCAATCCCCTGAAGCAGACGGATTTAACGGACAAGGTAACTGAAAACGTCAAAGAAAAAGCCAGTGAACTGGTCGATGAAGCCAAGGAAACAATTCATGATGCAACGAGACCGGCACAAAAAGAATGGCAGCGTTAAAAATCGGACAAAAACCAGACCGGTTAAAGTGCAGGTTAAGCTATTCGTAATCGCCTATATATTCGACATGGCTGACAGTTTGACGATTACAAACTGTTAATCCGGCTGGTCAATGAGCGCTTCCAGTGCTGCCGGGGACCGGAAACTAATCCTGTGATTAATGAGCTCAATCTTGCCTTCTCGTTTCAGATCGCCAAGGACCGTGGTAACGGTTTGCCGGCACGAACCAATCATATCTGCCAATTCCTTGTGGGTCAGGGCGACATCAATCAATCTCATGTTATTACGAGTCACGCCAAAACGCGTATTCAAGCGAACCAGTAACTTGATAATACGTGATCGAGAATCATCGGCTGTAAAATTCAACAAGGTATCGCCAACAATTTTTAGTCGCATTGAAAGCTGCTCAATAACCTGTAAGGCAATATCCGGTGACGAGGAAAGCAATTCTTTAAACTTGTTAAGCGGAATCTCGGAGACTTCGCAACTCTCGCAACACTGCGCATAAATAGTGCGTTCTTTTTTTGAGGGTAGTTCGGCCAGGCCGAATACTTCACCCGGAAAACAAAACCATTGTGTTACTTTTTTCCCAGCCGGTGCCAGTCGGTACAGTTTGATGCGGCCTTTATTGAGCAAATAAATATTCTTCCCTGGTGCCCCGGCCTGGAATACGAAATCACCCTTCTGGAATTGAGTAATTTTTGAGTCCGGTATGGAGCTGTTAACTTTTTGATGAGAGAGCAGTGCAGTATTATTAAGTTCCATTTGTCTTTATTCCGTGTTCAATCTATATAAGTATATTACTGTATTATAAATATCTGCATACAACATTTGCAGTTAGCTGACTATTTTGTCGTGTACACGACATTATTTATTGTGCAATCAATGCATACTCACATGCAAGCCCTGTTTGCCAAAACATAGCATGACAGTTCAAGTACAAAAATAATTAGTTATAATTATTACAACGACTTAGGAGAAGCCGTGACAAAAGGAAATCATATTGGCGGTGATAATCTTGTTATCGAGGATCTTAACTTTGCCTACAGCAATAACCTGAAGATTTTTGAGAAATTAAATATTGACGTCAAACCCGGAGAATTTTTAGCGGTTTTAGGGCCATCGGGATGTGGCAAAACCACATTTCTTAACCTCCTGGCGGGGTTTTATCAGCCCGATAGCGGCACCTCTCAGCTCAGAGGCGAAGCAATCACCCCTGAAGACCCACACCTGGGTTACATTTTCCAGGCAGCTAATTTATTTCCCTGGTTAAATACCATTGAAAACGTCGAATTTGGCTTACGTATGACTGGCATGGGGCCGGAAAAAAGACGGGAAATTGCCCTAAAAAATCTTGAAATGGTCGGACTGAAAGGGTTCGAAGAGTTTTTACCCAACAAACTTTCCGGTGGCATGCGCCAGCGCGCCTCGATTGCCCGGGCACTTTGCCTGGAACCGCACTTACTGCTAATGGATGAGCCATTTTCCGCCCTCGACGAAATCCTGCGCGACAAAATGAACGACGAATTGTTACAACTATGGGACCAGCTGGGCCAGACTATTGTATTTATTACACACAGTATCGAAGAGGCGATTTATCTTTCTGATCGCATCCTGGTACTGGCACGACCACCAGGCGGTATCTACAAAGAAGTAATCAATAAATTACCCAGACCAAGGGATTTAAGAGAGACGAAAAGCAGTGAATTGTTTTGGGAATATAAAAAGGAATTAAACAATCTTATACAGGAGGTACAAGCGCAAGCGCCACTAGATGAATCAGAAATAGCCGAACTAGAGCTAGGCGCTAAAAATGGCTAAATGGCTTTTTTGTTAGCAATAAACAATCAACAACAATCTACTCTAAACAATATAAATTCAGGAGAAAACAAATGCGTAAACTAAGTTTGGCATTTTTACTATTGGCATTAGCTGTTCCCGTTCATGCCCGGGAAAAAATTAAAATTGGCTGGGTGTTTGCAATGGCTAATGCACCCATTTTAGTCGCAAAAGAAAAAGGTTACTTCAAAGCGCAGGGCTTAGACGTTGAAATCCTGCAATTCAAGAGTGGCCCATTAGTGCACCAGGCACTTTCTGCGGGCGAACTGGATATGGCCTATATTGGTTCACCACCCGTATACCACTGGTATTCCCGGGGTCTGAAAAGCCGAATTATTGCCAAAGTGAACTACGGTCAGGCAGCAGTCATTAGTCGTAAAGATTCCGGTGTCAACAAGATTTCAGATATACGGGGTAAACGACTGGCCGGTGTTCGTAAGGGTAGCGGCATGGATGTCTTGTTACGTGGTTATGTGTTGGGTGAAGCCGCAAAAGTGAAACCGGATGTAGACGTCGAGATTAAATCCATGCCACCTGCCAATATGGACGCTGCTGTTGAAAATAAAGTGGTTGACGCAGCATTTATCTGGGAACCGTTTACCTCAAAATCACTTATTCGCGGTAATACACAAGTTATATTCGATATGAATAAAGCTGTTCCCAAGTATCCCTGGTACATCATCATGGCCCTGCCCGATACATTAAAGAAAAAACGTGGTGCCGTGGTCAAGGTACTTAAAGCTCACAAACAAGCAGTGGATTATCTTAATTCCAAGCCCACTGCAGGTAACGGTATTATTGCCAAGGCCTTTAGGTTGGGTAACACCAAAGACATAAACGGAAAAATACATAAAGCAACAGAGGTCGTTGCCATGGCCCGTACACGTTTAGGCTGGGAATATGAATTAACCGACAAAGATGTAAAGTTCATTCAGCGTTTAATGAATTATTCTTACAGGCTTGGCTATATTAAGAAAAAACTTAATGCCAACGATTTGATTGATCGCAGCCTGATGGCCGAGGCATTGAAGTAACTGGTAACCAGGGCAGTCCACTCTTTAAGAGGGCTGCCCTTTTTTATATGTCGAAAAATTGTTTTGGAGTCAGAGTGTGAGCGCACCCGCAGTTGAAATGAAACAAGATAAAAAATTAGACAGCGATAAAGAAAAGATTACGGGCTGGGTGAATGTTATCCGGAATAACGCCTCATGGTCCTGGGTATCACTGCCATCATTATTTTTGGTATGGATGTTGGTAGCCATACCGTTTGAATCATATATTCTCCCGCAACCCTGGGAGGTAGCAGACGAAGCCTGGAACGAAATGATGTTCCCGACCGTTTCTGAAGTAATGGACGATGATGGTGAAATAACCATTATCCCCGAGGCTGACAGACCATCTGTTTGGAAGTTTATTGCCAAGGGCGAGCCATCAAATGCTTTGGCCCATTTGTTCCGGGGTGAACTCTGGCCCCATGTCGGCTGGAGCTTGCTTGAAGAAGTTGGGGGCTTTGGCGCTGCCATTATTTTCTCCGTGTTATTTGGTTTCCTGGCGGGGTTTTTTAAAGGTTTTCGAGAATATATCGTGCCACTGAATGGTTTGTTCATGGCCATTCCACCCATTGCCTGGGCACCCTTGATGGTGATTATTTTTGGCCTCGGTTATACGACTATCGTAATCGTCATATTTATATCCGCTGTTAACCCGATGATCCTGACTATCATGGAAGGGGTATTACAAATTCAGGGGCAGGAAGTACGGGCGGCGCGGGTACTGGGCGCCAGGAAGTGGCAATTATTTTTATACGTTTATTTACCTGCCAGTCTCCCGTTTGTTACCGCTGCCTTGCGTATCGGTTTCAGCCAGGCGTGGCGTGCGTTGGTAGCAGCGGAAATGATCGGTGCCTCGGTGGGCCTGGGTTACATGGTGCAAACCGCGGGTGAAGTGGGTAATTCAAGATTGGTATTGCTTGGCATAACCATGATTGGTTTATTTTCATATTTATTCGAACGCACCCTGTTTCGCCCAATTGAAAAACGTTACGAAGTCTGGCGTTTAGAGTAAAAAATTATCCAAAAAGTCAGAACTGTTTTGCTGTAAATTTTTAAATATAAAAAATATAAGGTAGTCGTCATGAAAAAAATGTCCGATTCAGAACTAAAGAAAAAACTGGGAGATTACACTGCGCCAAAAGGACTGTATGGCAAAACCAAAGACATGAAGTTTTTGGGCGGGGTAACCTGCCATATCGACAAACTCGTAGCGGGGAGTTGGCAGGAAATTGTTCTGGATTATGAAGTCGGTTCATCAGGTATCGCCGATGGCGCCTGGATCAAGGCAACCTTTAAATTCTATTCCGATTGGGCATTATTCCAGACGACTGATCCCAGGGGTGCAAATTATGTATCGGCTGAATACCATGCCGGACCCTGTGCCGAAGGCCAGTCACCGGCAACCGTACAATCCTTAAAAGTTCGTTTTGATCAAAAAGGACATGAGCGACCTTTTCAAAAAGCAATTATTGTCGATACGGTCGATGGTTATTTAAAGCCAGGTGACCACATCATTATTCGTATGGGTGACCGTCGTTACGGCGGCCCGGGCACTCGTATCCAGACCTTCGTGGAAGAAGGTTTTCGTTTTCGTTGTTATGTCGACCCACTAGGCACATCACGTTTTTGCGACATACCCGGCGACATCGCTTTTGATATTGTGCCTGGCACGCCTTCGCAATTAATTATGGCAGGCTCGCGCCTGGTCAAAAAAGGCGAACCAGTGCCGTTAAAAGTTCGGGCTGAGGATAGCTGGGGCAATACTTGCTGGAACCTTGAGAACGAACCGGTTGCAGTAGTCGCAACCCTTGATGGCAAACAGGTTTACGAACAAACCGTTAACCTGAGTAGTGATGGATGGGCCGTGGTAAACCTGACCGACCTGCCGACCAGCACCGCTGGTGAGCTGGAAATTACCGCCCACATGAACAATCACCCACAAGTCCCGGCCGGAAAATTTTATATCACGGTTGATAACAAGCTGGCTTATCCACGCAGCTTTTATGGCGACCTCCATGTCCACTCCGATGATACGGTGGGTACCAATGCCACGGTTTACAACCTGACCTATGGCCGCGATATCGCTGGCCTCGATATCCTGGGTTATACCGCTAACGACTTCCAGATCACTAAAGACCGGTGGGAGAAAGCCGTTGACCTGATTAATGATTTAAATAAAGAAGGCGAATTCGTCTGTTACCCGGGCACGGAATGGTGTGGTAACTCCTGTGCTGGTGGTGACCATAACGTGGTATTCCTGCGCGATGAAACCCCCCTGTTCCCGTTTGATAAAGATGGCAACGTGTGTCGTTCGTTTGAATGGAACGAGGACATGGTGGGCGACACCATCCAGCCTGGCGCCTGGCCCCTGGAAGAACTCTGGGCAACCTATATTGATGATCCCGAAGGCCACCTGTTAATGCCACACGTGGGTGGTCGCCGTTGCATTATGGACTGGCACCATCCGGTGCTGGAGCGCCTGGTAGAAATTCAATCTGCCTGGGGTCACTTCCCCTGGCTGTATGAGGACGTGATGCAACGCGGTTACAAGCTTGGTGCATCTGCCAACGGTGACGAACACCGTGGCCGCTGTGGTGGTGGTGTGCCCGGTACCGCCGTATTTGGCACCAAGGGCGGTGTCACCGGAATTCTTGCCAACAAGCTGGATCGCAAAACAGTCGGCGAAGCCATTCGGGCGCGCCATACCTGGGCCACGACCGGTGAACGCCTGGTGGGTTTAACCACTTGCGGCGATTATATCCAGGGTGATGAGTTTGACCACAAGGGCAAGGCTAAGATTAATTATCGCTTCCTGGGTGATGCCGGTTGGGACGAAATCGTCGCCTATGATCACACCGGCAAAATCTGGTCCCGTAATTTACAGCAAGAATCCAGTTATTCCGATCGCCGTATCCGGGTACGCTGGGGTGGCGCGCGTATCAAGGACCGCTATCGCTGGGCAGACTGGAAAGGCACCATCACCATCACCAATGGCATTATCCATAGTTTCAACTCCCATGGGTTTGAGCATGACGAAGAAACCTGTGGTCGTGCCAGTGCGACCCAGATCCGGTTTCGTTCTGATACCTATGGTGATGCCGATGCCATAGATATTGACCTGAGCAACCTGGCAAATTGTACAATTAAAGTAGCAGGTACCATCGATGGTTACGTCAAAGTGGGCAACCCCCTGGACGGCAATCCATTTGTCCATTGCCCAACATTTGAATGGGAAATAACCGGTCAGGAATTGCTCGATGGCGGCGCCTTGCGCAAAGAGCTGGGCGGCACAGAATTATTCCTGGCAATTGAGCGCCTGAGCGATCAGGACATGCCCCGGGAGGTCAGCGGCTCATTTGAAGTTGATGCCAGGAATGGCCCCCACGGCCACCGTCCTGTTTACCTGGCAGGTCGCCAGATTGATGATGGCAAGGTCTGGACCTCGGCAATGTTTATTAAATTTAAATGAAATGAAATGAAATTAAAAATAATAATAAAGAGTAGTTGTACTTGCTTCTCCACGCCACCTTTTGGTGGCGTTTTTTTAGCCTGAATACTATGGTAGCTTAGATCACAAAATTAGCTCGCAACTTAAACATGCTCCAGGCCATGCTGTCGGTATAGTTCTCCGGCCTGCTTGCTGCGCATAAATTCATAAAAACCCCGGCCCCATTCGCCGCCATCGTTTATCAAGCCTATATGATAATCTGTACAAACGTTCGTTTTTGATTCCAGCTCAACGAGCTCAAAATCATCGGGAAAAATTCGCGTGTAACGTAATGCCAGGTGATAATAAACCATGGCCACATCGGCCTGGCCGGAAAAAATTGTTTGCGGGACTTCCCGGTGATGAATGGACTCACCAAATACAATTCTTTCCGAGTTTTCGGCAATCAAGCCAGACATTGCTGAAATATCCAGCCCCTGTTCTTGTGCCATGCCCAGTAAAGTTTGTTTATAAACGTCATAACTGGCCTTTTCGGTCACTGGGTTCGATAACGTGAGCGTAA
>QIGL01000012.1 GCA_003228915.1 Acidiferrobacteraceae bacterium | reverse complement strand
ATCAGCAGAAACGTCGAGAGCAATGTTTTTGTCTCCGTTGAGAGGTCTGAGCTTGTTACAACGGGTATAAATAATGGGCATATCCAGGCAATGACAAAAAATAAGAGCCCTAACCGAAAGCGCCACCCGGTTGGGCTAAATGGTTCTGTATTTTTAATTTCAGTCATATCTTTTTTTCTAGTGGTTTAAAGTGAGATTAAAATCAACATGCGTCAGTGAATCTGATGTACAAATAGGGTTAGAGTCAAAATTATTTTAGGTGTAGAGAGTTTTGATTCCGGCCCTGATTATTTTATTGCATATCTTACAGCCATTTCAGCATGAATCGCTGTTGTATCGAGTAACCGTGTATTTGTATCCTTTTGATGAACTAACATGCCTATTTCTGTGCAACCAAGAATAACTGCTTCTGCTCCTTGATTGGACAGGCCATCAATAATTCGCAAATACTCATTCTTTGATTCTGCCTGGAGTTTTCCCAGGCAGAGCTCTTGATAGATAATATTATGAACGACCTGTCTGTCGGTTGCATTTGGAACTATAACCTTAAGGCCGAGCTTCTCTTCCAGTCTCCCTTTGTAGAAATCCTGCTCCATTGTAAATGATGTACCGAGAAGACCAACCGTTTGTATTTCCGCACATTTTATTACTTCTGCTGTTGCATCAGCTATATGAAGTAATGGAATATCCAGGGCTGCTTCTATTTGGTCGGCAACCTTATGCATAGTATTTGTGCAGATTAGCAGAAAATCAGCACCTGCCGATTGTATGTTTTTAGCCGCTTTTATAAGAATCTTTGCAGCGCCATCCCAATCACCTTTATGCTGAAGTTTTTCTACTGGTTCAAAATCTATGCTGTACAGAACGATTTTCGCTGAATGCAGGCCACCAAGCGCGTCTTTTATTCCTTCATTAATAGCGCGATAGTATTCAACTGTGCTCTCCCAGCTCATCCCTCCGAGAAGTCCAACTGTTTTCATGTTAGCTCTCATTATTTAACTCAGCCGCTCATGTTGCTACATCACCGACACCCCAAACAACCAGCGGTGGGAAAATACAAGGCCCATATAAACTGCAACGCCAATTACAATAACAATGACATCTTTGACTACAGAAACTTTATTGGTGGATTTTTCAGCGCCACGAGCGTTCTGGGAAATCATGCCAAATACTGAATAAGCGCCAAAGGTACCAAAGAACATAAACGAGGCCAGGTCACCATTGTTGATTAAATGCGCCGTTGCCCAGAGGGTGAACGCCCATAACATGGGGTGGCGGGTGAAGCGTTTTATGTTGCTTGGTAAAAATGCTGCGGTTAATAAAATAAATGCTGGCAACATAAAGATCGGTGCAATGGTCTTGGCATACGATGGCGGAATATAAAGCAGGGTAAAGTTTACTTTATCCAGGGCCATGACCATGAGCACGACACCGCCCAGGGACAACAGGGCATAAATTCCTTTATAAGGCCATTCACCAACCGTACCAATAATGCCAGCGCGAAGCGTGCGCATGGAGGTGATTAAATGGGTGCCAACAAACAAAATAATACCAACGAGCATGTAAAGCATAAAAACTCCTGAATCGAGTGCTAAGTTTTTTTTAAGGCATTTCTATAATACCCTCTCCCTACGGGAGAGGGAGTAATCAATCATATAGAAGTACCCTGTAATTACTCAGAAAGAATAGCACCCATTTTCCCTTCCTGGTAATCACGAATCGCCTGCTTGATTTCGGCCTCGGTATTCATGACAAAGGGGCCGTAACGGGCAATGGGTTCATTAATGGGCTCACCCGCAAGTATGATTAAGTCACACTTATCGTTAGTCGATTCGTTGACCTGCATGGTGACCAGGTCGCCGCTGCCAAGCTGAGCCATTTGGCCTTCGCTGACCATTTCATGGTCAGGCCCAATCTCAACACTGCCGTTAATCACGTAAACAAAGGCATTAGCGGTAACCGGTAATGACTGGGTATGTTTGGCGCCGGGTAACAAGGTGTAATGCAAATAAGTGATGGGGATAAAGGTATCAATGACCGCGGATAACCCCATGGCCTCGCCGGCAATGACACGGACGCTTGTTTTTTTATCGTTACTATGTGCGATGGGAATATTGGCGGCGGCGATGTCCTGGTAGCGGGGCGGGTTCATTTTGGCGCTGGCGGGCAGGTTCACCCAGATCTGGAATCCATGCATGGTGCCGCCGTTTTTCATGAAATCCGGCGAGGGCAGTTCTGAATGGACAACCCCGCTGCCGGCAGTCATCCACTGGACATCACCGGGTCGCAAGACACCGCTGTTGCCAGCAGAATCCTTATGGTTCATTTCGCCTGCCAGTAAATAAGTCACGGCCTCAAATCCCCGGTGCGGATGGTCGGGGGCACCAATGCCTTCACCCGGGCCCCAGTCTACCGGCCCCAGGTGATCAAACAGCAGGAACGGGTCCACATCGCTCATCTCGGGTGTGGGGAACGGGCGGCGCACGGGAAAACCGCCGCCCTCGAGCAGTTGTTCACTGGTGACGAGCTTGCTTATCTTGCGTTGTTTTTGGGTCATTAATTATTACCTGTGTTTTATATGCACGGCTATTGATCAGTCCATTGATCGGTCTGTTAGATGGTATCATGAGGCCTTTATTAAGCTGGGATCAAGTTTTAAAGCTTCAAGTTTGGAATAGCGTCCGTTTTGCGACCGCGCTAATCAGGTATTAATTTTTTTTAAGGATTTATTGATATGACTGCCATCATGACCACCATCACCTATGAGAACCGAAAACAGCAACTTGTCGATTTTCTGCAAAATAATAAAGACAAGGGACAAATTCGACTGGGCAAGGAAACATCAAACTTGTTTCGTGAAAGAACAAAAAGCGAAGCACCCAAACTGGACGTGCGCCAGTTCAACCATGTGCTGAATGTTAATAATGATGAAGGTTATGTTGAAGTGGAGGGCATGACGCCGTTCAGCACATTAGTGGACGCCTGTTTAAAAGAAGGGGTGATGCCAACCGTGGTACCCCAATTAAAATCAATCACCATTGGCGGTGCCACTACCGGTTGCGGTATTGAATCGTCTTCTTTCAAATATGGCCTGGTACACGAAACCGTCAGGGAGATAGAAATATTACTGGCCGATGGTTCGACCGTTTTGGCGACACCGGATAATGACCATAAAGATTTATTTTTTGGCTTCCCAAACTCCTATGGCACATTAGGTTATGCCCTTAAATTAAAAGTGAAAACGGTGCCGGTAAAACCCTATGTCCATATTCAACACCAAAAATTTACCGATCCGGAGAAATTTTTTGCGGCCATGACCGAGGTCTGTGACCTGACTGATGAATATGATTTTGTCGATGGCAGTATTTTTAGTCCCGACGAAATGTATTTAACCACGGGCAAGTTTGTAAGCGAGGCACCCTACACATCCGATTACACCTACAAAAAAATTTACTACAAATCTATCCAGCAGCGTGACGAGGATTATTTAACCACCCACGATTACATCTGGCGCTGGGACACGGACTGGTTCTGGTGCTCAAAAAACATGCTGGCACAGAATCCGCTGATTCGCAGGCTTTATGGCAAGCGCAGGCTGAATTCGGTTTTTTACACAAAAATCATGCGTTGGGACAGCAAATGGGGATTAATGACCCTGATTAATGACATTTTGGGCACAAAATCTGAATCTGTGATCCAGGATGTGGAATTACCGATTTCACAAGCCGTTGATTTCTTTAAGTTTTATTTTGAGAATATCAAGTTTACCCCTGTCTGGGTGTGTCCAACCCGACCCTATAATAAAGACGCAAAATTTGATCTATATCAAATGGATGCCAATAGTCTTTATGTAAACTTTGGTTTCTGGGATGTGATTCGAACCAGTGAATCCTGCCCAGAGGGCCATTTTAACAAGCTCATTGAACAACGTGTGCAAGAGTTGGGTGGAAATAAATCATTGTATTCAGATTCTTACTACGATGAAGAGACATTTTGGCAGATTTATAACCATGCAGCCTATTTGGCCCTGAAACAAAAATACGACCCAAAAGGCTTACTTAAGGATATTTATACCAAATGCGTTCTACGGGGATAAATGTTACCCGGTTAAATGATATTTGGTGTTGCCGTGTCAACCAAAACTAGGAGCCAGGCGTGCGCCAAACCTGGGATTAACCTGGACTAATTCTGGACTGGTTCAGGTGCCATAAAACATACGAGGTAAATAAAATGTATCACTCCAAATCAATTTTATCGGAAAATTTTTCTGCCACTACAAAAGAAAACCAGGAACAAATGAGTGAGCTGTCACCCAACCCGATCAAGGGCGGTTCAAACTGTGCTTTTTGCCAGGCAGTTGCTTTATGCCAGCCACAATCAATTTCTGCCAGTAGTCCGCCCCATCGACTCGAAGCAAAACAAAGATTGCTAAAACGGGGACAAGTTTTATTCAAGCAAGGTCAGCCGCAAGATTTGTTAACAGTGGTTTGTACTGGCGCCATTAAAAGCAGGATATACAACCGCAACGGCGAAGAACGGGTGCTGGGTGTGACTATTACCGGTGAAGCCGTTGGTCTTGATAGCCTGTCAAAGAGAAAGTATGCCTATGATGCGATCGCGACCGGTGAGACAATTGTGTGCGAAATTGGTTACCAGGATGTTCAGTCAGGCTCGGCTTCCCAGGCGGCTTTGTACAAAATGCTGATGGCCCAGATGGCTCACAACAACAAGATATTGAATTCAGTCATGGGTCGCAAAAACGCGGCAGAGCGACTTGCCGCCCTGATGTGTAACCTGTCTGCCCGTTTTGAGGCCAGTGGTTATTCGGCTACCGAGTTCAATCTTGGATTATCTCGTAGCGATATCGCAAATTGTCTTGGTCTGGCCAAGGAAACAATTAGCCGGTTACTGACCCGTTTTAGTAAAGACGGCTTGCTGGCAGTCAATGCCAAACGGGCCCGGATTATTAATTTGACCGCATTACAGGCAGTCGCAGATGGGGCAGGCAATTATTAAAGCCTGATTACAGACACAGAGACCTTAACACACATTCAGGGACGGGTTTATCCAGCGCCAGGACTGCCTGGGCTGGATTGATCGTGTGGGCCGATATTTTGCCAGTTCAATTTTAAGCAGGGATGTACCGCAGCCCAACAAAGTCGTCATGCCCGTGTTGTCGTCATGCCCGTGCTGTCGTCATGCCCGTGGAAACGGGAATCCAGGGTTTGATCTTTTTAAAGGCGCTACCAGGCCGTCTTCCAGGTCCTTAAAATTCCAAAGATCATGATCCAGCAATTGACTCGGCTGGATATTGCCAATGGCATGGAGCAGGTTAGAGGGCACCTTGGGGTGCGTCTCTGCGAGGTCAGCGATGAGTTTTTTCACCCGCTGGCGGGTCATATTCTCCTGTGACCCACATAAATTGCACGGAATAATAGGAAATTGCTGTTCCTGGGCATATTCCTGGATGTCTTTTTCCTGGCAATAGGCCAGGGGCCGGATCACGATCAGGTCTTTATTGTCTGTCAGTAGTTTCGGCGGCATGGTGCGGGTAATGCCACTGTAAAGCATGGACATGAGGGCGCTCTCGATTAAATCATCCCGGTGGTGGCCCAAAGCAATTTTGTTAAACCCATTAGCGCGGGCATAAGTGTAAATATTGCCCCGGCGCAGGCGCGAGCAGAGCGAACAATAGGTTTTACCTTCTGGCACCTTATCGATCACCACTGAGTAGGTATCCCGTTTCAGTATTTCGAAGGGGTATTTTTTCTGTTCCAGCCAGCCCCGCATGTGCTCGTCGTTCCAGCCGGGCTGGGATTGGTCCAGGGTAAAGGCGAACAAGTCATATTTCACCCCGCTGCGGATCCGGGATTTGTGCATGAGATCGAGCAGTGTATAGGAGTCCTTGCCGCCAGACAGGCACACCATGACTCGGTCACCAGACTGGATCATGTTGTATTCAGATATGGTTCGCCCCATGTAATGGAGCAGTTTTTTCTGGATGCGTGAAACGGCCATGGTGTTTAAATATGATTGAGATTGATCAGAGGGGGGCGATTGTCGCCAAATGGCCTGGAGAATGCCAGTCATCTTCTGCCAGGTGAGTGCCAGACAAGCTTTACCCTCTGAGAAAAAATAAGGCCGAACCCTGAGGATTCGGTCTTATGGTATTAAGCTTTCATGCATCAGGTCTTAAGGGCGGTGCCCGCTCTGGTTATGGCTGTGGTACTGCGCTGCTTATTGTTTCGTGCCATCGCTGGCGTATTTGACCGCAAAAATATCAACACCGCCCGCTGCGATCTGGCCATCCAGGGTGCCACTGGTATCTCCGGTGACATAAACATTATCGGTGCTGTCGTGAATGATGCCTCGGGCGCTCTCACTTCCAGTTGTCCCCAGCTGACGGGTCCATTGTTTGACGCCCATGGCATTGTACTTGGTGACAAAAAGATCTAAAGCTCCGACTAAAGTCTGGCCATCCAGGGCGCCATCGGTATAACCTGCCACATAAATATTATCGGCGCTGTCGGTGGTGATGCCATAGGCGATGTCATTTGTGTTCGTACCCAGTTGCCGGGTCCATTGTTTGACCCCATTGGCATTGTACTTGGTGATAAACAGATCAGCACCTCCGGCTGCGATCTGGCCATCCAGGGCGCCAGTGGTAAACCCGGTCACATAAACATTATCGGCGCTGTCGCTGGTGATGCTCTGGCCGAAGTCATCCAAGGTTGTACCCAGTTGCCGGGTCCATTGTTTGACGCCAGTAGCATCATACTTGGTGATAAACAGATCAGCACCTCCGGCTGCGGTCTGGCCATCCAGGGCGCCAGTGGTAAACCCGGTCACATAAATACTATCAGTGCTGTCGCGAGTGATGCCAAAGGCGCCATCAATCCCGGTTGTCCCCAACTGCCGGGTCCATTGTTTGACCCCACCTGCATTGTACTTGGTGACAAACAAATCATTTAGTCCGGCTGCAGTTTGACCATCCAGCGCGTCAGCGGTAGCACCTGCCACATAAACATTATTAGTGCTGTCGCTGGTAATGCTGGTAGCGCCATCAGGTCTGTTTGTACCCAACTGACGGGTCCATTGTTTGACGCCCACGGTATTGTACTTGGTGACAAAAAGATCACTAAGCCCTGCTGAGGTCTGGCCATCCAACGCACCATCGGTTTGGCCTGCCACATAAATATTATCGGCGCTGTCAGTGGTGATAGCTTGGGCGTAATCATCCCCAGTTGTACCCAGTTGCCGGGTCCATTGTTTTACGCCGCCAGCATTGTACTTGGTGATAAACAGATCATTTTGCCCAGCTGAGGTCTGACTATCCAGCGCGCCATCGGTATACCCTGCCACATAAATATTATCGGCGCTGTCAGTGGTGATGCTTCGGCCGTGGTCACTTACGGTTGTACCCCATTGCTGGGTCCAGGGCCTGGTGGCAAATCCCCATTGGTAATTAGCTGCTAGAGGGTTACCAACAGAATCAGTCACCCCGGTAGTGAGTGTTGCTGTAAAGCTGCTGTTAAGTGGCAAATCCGCATTTGGCGTAAAGGTGGCGGTGGCATTACTACACAGGATACTGCCCGCCACTGGAGCGGCACTGCTATTGACCAGGGTAAAGGTACTTGAGGTAACACTGATGCAATCCAGGTTTTCATCAAAAATGCCTTGCACAGTCGTGGTGGTTGCCACATTGGTAGCGGCATCGAGGGGAGAGACTGAACTTACTAACGGGGCAGTAACATCGCCACCACCACCACCACCACCACCACCACCACCACCACCACCACCACCACTGATGCTGCCGCTGCTACTGCCGCAGGCACTTAAAAATAAAGAACTAATCAGGATAAAAATTAAATAGCTAACATTCTTAATTAAATTTCGGAATCGTACGGGGGGTGATACTGACATGTCTGGCTCCTTGTAATATCCATATTTTCCATAGTGTAGTACAAGATTAACAACAAAGGAGCAAGTTTTGTCATGGGCGACCGATTCTTCTATGGTGTTGATGTCATTATTTTCATTCGCCAGTCAGGGCAGGTGGCCGACGCCCAAGCGCGGCTTTTACGGGCATATTTTCTTAGGGCTAATATTTTATATAGTAATCGTCGCCAAATGGCCCGGAGAATGCCAGTCATCTTCTGCCAGGCACGTTTTAATCGCCAAAATATAAACAGCAAAAAAATAAGGCCGAACCCTGTGGATTCGGCCTTATGGTATTAAACTTTCTGGTGCTAGGTTTTCAGGGCAGCGCCTGGTTATTTCATCTGGATACTAGAAACCGTCGGTTTTTTTGTTAAAACCGTCGTCATAACCTTTTGAATAAGCATCAGTAATTCTTTGTTCTTCACGTTTGGGGTTGTGCATATAGCCACTTACCCAACCGTTCATATATTCGGCATCAACGCCTTTTTTTTCCATGGCATCAACTGTGTCATAATAGGTCTTATCCATTACATACTCCTGATCAAAAAATTTGTTCGACTGTTTTTCTATGAGTCTTTAGGCGCGCGCAATATTAAGCTTCACTAATATGCAAGTCAATATCGATTTTGAAGGTATTATGTGACTTGCAGGCATGACCATTAGAGTGAGCCATTGTAAACTAAGAGGTTCTAGCGATTACACCTGTCAGATTTACCAAATAAAACCTTAATATATAGAGGGTTACCATGTACAACGATTATTTTGGCCTCAAGGAGAATCCGTTCTCAATTGCGCCGGATCCACATTTCCTCTATTTGGGCGTACGCGATCGTGAGGCCATGGCCCACTTTGATTACGGCATCCAGGTGAACGGGGGGTTTGTCCAGCTCACAGGAGAGGTGGGTACCGGTAAAACGCTCCTGGTGCGTGCCTTGCTGGAGAAGCTGCCTAAAGAAGTAGAAGTCGCCCTGGTGCTGAATCCGCTTATTAGCGCCACGGAGTTTGTGGCGACCATCTGCGACGAGCTGCGCATAAAGTACAAGAAAGACACAGAAAGCATTAAAGAACTGGTGGATGCGCTCAATAGTCATTTATTAAAAGTGCATGCCAAGGGCAAACGTACGGTGCTGATTGTCGATGAGGCCCAGAATCTTAATCGTGATGTGCTCGAACAAGTCAGGCTGCTGACAAATCTTGAAACCACAAAAGAGAAATTGTTGCAGATTATTCTTGTTGGCCAACAGGAGTTGACTCAAAAACTGGCCGCACCGGATTTACGCCAGTTGGCGCAGCGCATCACGGCCAGGTATTTTTTGCCGGGACTGAATAAAAGCGAAACCCATGCCTACATTTCCCATCGCTGCGTAGTTGCTGGTGCCGGCCGGCCATTATTCAGTCGTGCGGGCATGAACAGTGTTTACCGTTATTCATGTGGCAATCCTCGTATGATTAACATTCTCTGTGATCGCGCCTTACTCGGCGCCTATTCAGAAAATGAATCTGTGGTGGAGCCAAGGGCCGTGCGCCAGGCTGCAAAAGAAATAGGTGACAGCGTGCCCGGTCGTGGCTGGTTCAAGAAGCCACTTGGTATTGCCCTTGCGGCAGGTGTGGCTGCAATGATTGTCGGTGCCGCTGTTTTCTTTGATGTAAATAAAATTTCTGGAGCGGAAACTGTTACTGCAGCCGTACCTGCAAAAGAAATTGTCTCGACCGACAAGCCTGCAATTATACCGGAAAATAACAAACAAAAATTGGGTGCTATCCTGTTAAACCCCAAAACGGTTTCAGATACTGAAAGCGCATTCCAGTCAGTCTTTAACCAGTGGGGTCTGAATCCACAATCGCTATCAGGCCGCACTGGATGCGACGCTGCGCTGGAGGCAGGCCTGCGATGTGTCATTAACACGGGCAACTGGAGTCACTTGCGAAATTACAATCGACCTGCCGTAATAGAACTGCAGGACGAACGAGGTCAACGGCACCATATTGTGGTCTCCATGCTTGATGAAGAAAAAGTTTCATTACTCCTGGGTAACAAGGAATATACTTTTTCAATTGCTGAAGTTGATAAATACTGGTACGGGAAGTATTTATTAATGTGGCGTCCGCCGGAAGCAAATGTGGACAAATTAAAACCTGGTGAGAGTGGGGCAGCAGTTGTCTGGTTGCGACAGGCGCTTGCCTGGTATAAAGGCGAGGCGAAGAATAAATCTGCAAGTGATTATTATGACGTTAGTCTTGCCTCGGAAGTTCGGGATTTTCAACGGGAACACAAGCTGGTTGTTGACGGCGTCGTTGGGCAGTTTACATTTATGGCCCTAAACCAGTATCAACCAAATGCCAAACCACCCTTGTTGTCAAAAAATAATTCCCGTCATTCTGGAATGGGAGCTAGCTAAACAGTGTCATATATTCTGGATGCCTTGCGCAAGTCGGAACAGGAACGACAACTGAAAACCGAGCGCGACAATACAGAAGCCGGGGTCCTGGTACCCCGACCACCCCAATATGCGAGCAACAAAAGACTGCCATTACTGGTTGTTGGGTTCTCCCTGTTGCTGGTTTTTATTATTTTTATTTTTGGTATTAATAGTAATAACAGACCAGTGCAAAAATCTGCAATTCAGAATGAAATCATTACTGAGTCAACGGAGATAAAATCAACCACGCAGTTGGCCTCCGCCGGAGAAAATGCAAATAATTATCAAAGTGATAACGCTGGAAAAAAAATAACCACGCCACCGGCGAGAAACTTTAGTGAGCTGCCTTTTTTATGGGCGTTACCAGAAAATATTCGTCAAGCCATCGGGACATTGACAGTCAGTATTCATGTGTATGCCGAGGAAGCTTCCAGAAGAATTTTATTTATCAACAACAGGGAATACCGGGCCGGCGAGCAAACGTCACAAGGCCCAAGAATAGAATCAATAGAGCCCCAGGGGGTTATTCTAAGTTACAGGGGAACGTATTTTAAATTGCCCAGGCCCAGGTAGTACAGAGGTAGTTTGGAGCCGTGTAGTATGGGCGAGGATAGCCTTCTGAATATATTTGTCATTCCGACCGAAGTGGAGGAATCTTGTCACTTCCTGATACTACTGAAGTTCCGTAGCATGAGATTTCTCGGCAACTGCTCCATGCGCCGGGCAGGGATGCCCAAGTGCCATGCAGCACAAGGAGGTGCGAGCGTGGCCGTTGCTCTAGCTCCTCCATCTGACCGCCAGGGATGACCTGAGCGAAGCGAGGAAATGCTGAATGAAACCCGAAGGGGTTCT
>QIGL01000100.1 GCA_003228915.1 Acidiferrobacteraceae bacterium | reverse complement strand
GTAGTGACTCGCGCATCCCATATTAACTTTCTATATACTAGCCTAAAGGTTCCAGCCCATAAAAAAGCCCGGCAAAACCGGGCTTTTTTAATTATTAGTTCAGATAAAATCTACAGGCCTATTTAATCTTGACCTCTTTATATTGCACGTGTTTGCGCACCTTCGGATCATACTTTTTCATTTCCAGCTTGTCCGGGGTGTTACGCTTGTTTTTAGTGGTCGTATAAAAGTGCCCAGTGCCAGCACTGGATACCATTTTAATTTTTTCGCGGGCTGATTTTGCCATGATAACTCCTGATTAACGCCGACTTAGCGTCTAGATTTTTTCGCCACGGGCACGCATATCAGCCAGTACGGCATCAATACCCTTTTTATCGATCAAACGCAGGCCCTGGCTGGACAGGCGCAATCGAACAAAACGCTTTTCGGTCTCAACCCACAATTTACGGTCGTGCAGGTTCGGCATGAACCGGCGCCGGGTCCTGTTATTGGCATGGGAAACGTTGTTTCCGCTCATGGGCTTTTTACCCGTTACCTGACAAATTCTAGACATCAAACTGCTCCTGATACCGGCTTTCAAGACCGGACAATGGGACGGCTTTATATCAAATATGGGGGGGCTTGTACACCTACAACTCCGACCAGTCGCCTGACTTTCAAGACCGGGCTGGATGATGGCGCTTTTTATCAAATATGGGGGGGGACTTGACCACCTGTAACCCCGACCAGTCGCCTGACTTTCAAGACCGGGCTGAATGATGGCGCTTTTTATCAAATCCCGGCGCACTTAACCACCTGTAACCCCGACCCGTCGCCTAGCTTTCAAGACCGGGCTGAATGATGGCGCTTTTTATCAAATATGGGGGGGGACTTGACCACCTGTAACCCCGACCCGTCGCATGGCTTTCAAGACCGGGCTGAATGATGGCACTTTTTACCAAATCCCGGCGCACTTGACCACCTTATAGGGGCTTGTGTACTGAAACTTCCCCACCTATCCCAGCACCCCCGTATAACAAGCCCAAGGCTAAAATATCGCGCCTTTTGGGGCATCTCAGAGCAGGCCTCTTTCGGCAAACGATACCGGCGTGCCCTCCCCAACCACAAAGTGGTCCAGTACCCGGACTTCCACCAGGGCCAGTGCGTCAACAAGCCGCTGGGTGAGCTGTTCATCGGCCTGGCTGGGCTCGGCCACGCCACTGGGGTGATTGTGAGCAAAGATTACCGCCGCCGCATTGTGCTTCAGGGCCCGTTTCACCACCTCACGCGGATAAACGGCAGCACCATTGAGGGTGCCCCGAAACAGCTCCTCAAAGGCCAACACCCGGTGTCGATTATCCAAAAACAGGCAGCAAAATACCTCGACAGGCAGGTCCCGCAGGCACGACATTAAATAACGGCGGGTATCCGCCGGGGAACTCAGGCCACTGCCCTGGTGCACTTGCTCGGCCAATACCCGGCGACCGATTTCCAGTGCCGCCTGGAGCTGGGCATACTTGGCTGCACCCAAACCGGGCTCGGCACATAAAGTCTCTTGATCGGCCTTTAATAAGGCGCGCAAACTGCCGAATTGCCCCAACAGGGTCCGGGCCAGATCAAGGGCCGTGATACCGGGCAAACCGGTGCGCAGGAAAATAGCCAGTAATTCAGCATCGGACAGGGCCTGGGGGCCTTTTTGAATGAGTTTTTCCCGGGGACGTTCAGAGACAGGCCAATTTGCGATGGTTCTTTTGGTGGTTCCGGTGTTAGTTCTGGTGTTAGTTCTGGTGTTAGTCATAGATACCTCCATGTATCATTTAGTATGCTTAAGCTATTGGATCGGCCTCCTGCCAATCCCTGACCAAACCATCATAACCTATATTTGTGGCCGACAGGACAGGCAAGTACAATCTGACTACTGGGCACTTCTTAACACCCTCTCCCTAAGGGAGAAGGAACTACTAATCTAGGATACTGTGGCAAAATTATTAAAAAACCTGACCAATAAACAAATCCTGGTCGGGATTACCGGGGGCATTGCCGCCTATAAAAGTGCAGAACTGGTTCGGCGACTGCGGGATGGCGGCGCCGAAGTACGGGTGGTTATGACCCGGGCGGCCACAGAATTTATTACCCCCCTGACAATGCAAGCCCTGAGCGGACACCCGGTTAGTCTCGATTTGCTGGATACGGAATCCGAGCAGGCCATGGGACACATCGACCTGGCCCGCTGGGCCGATGCCATCATCGTGGCCCCCGCCAGCGCTGACTTCATCGCCAGGCTGGCCCAGGGTCGGGCCGATGATTTACTGGCAACTATATGCCTGGCCACGGCCGCCCCGGTTGCTGTGGCCCCGGCCATGAACCAGCAAATGTGGGCCAACCAGGCCACCGGGGACAACCTGGCCATCCTGGCCAAACGCGACATCAAACAATTTGGCCCGGGCGTGGGTGCCCAGGCCTGTGGCGATGTCGGCGCCGGTCGCATGCTGGAAGCAGAAGCATTAACACAACTAACCGGCGAGTTATTTCAACAAGGCGGCTTACAAGACCTGAAGGTAGTCATTACCGCAGGGCCAACCTGGGAGGCCATTGATGCCATCAGGGGCCTGAGCAATCGCAGCTCTGGTCGTATGGGTTATGCGGTCGCCGAGGCGGCCATGGAGGCTGGCGCCAAAGTTGTCCTGGTCTCGGGGCCTGTTTCGTTACCAAAACCGGAACGGGTACAGGTCGAGTCCGTGCGATCGGCCGAAGAAATGTGTCAGGCCGTGTTAACACAAATCAAAGGTGCGGATATTTTTATTGGGGTGGCCGCGGTCGCTGATTATCGACCAGCAAAAGTCAGCACAAAGAAAGTGAAATCTATAGATGAAACACTAACACTTGAACTGGTAAAAAATCCCGATATCCTGGCGACTGTTGCCGCATTAAAACCCCGCCCGTTTACGGTTGGTTTTGCAGCCGAAAGCCATGACCTTGAAACTTATGCCAGGGCAAAACTTAAAGCTAAAAACCTGGACTTAATAGCTGCAAATTCTATTTCGGCTAAACCAGGAACGAACGCTACTAGCGGATTTGAATCTGAAAATAACCAGATTCTGCTGATAGATCGTGAAAATAATATTATTACACTTGAACAACAACCAAAAACAAAACTTGCCCGTTTATTAATTCAACATATTTCAAAAAAGTATCATGCACAAAATACAACTAAAAATTCTCGACAAGCGAGTCGGTAAAAGCATCCCCCTGCCCGAATATGCAACCGACGGTTCTGCTGGTCTCGATTTGCGCGCCTGCCTGGATGAACACCTGCATGTGGATCCGGGCGAGACCCACCTGATTCCCACGGGCATTGCCATCCATATTGGTGATCCGTCACTGGCCGCCATGTTGTTACCGCGGTCTGGCCTCGGACATAAACACGGCATTGTACTGGGCAACCTGGTTGGCCTCGTTGACTCGGATTACCAGGGCCAGGTTTTTGTCTCTATGTGGAACCGTAGCGACAAGTCTTTCACCATTGAGCCCGGCGATCGTATTGCCCAAATGGTACTGGTACCCATCGTGCAGGCAGAATTCAACGTGGTAAAAGATTTTGCCGAAAGCCATCGCGGTGCTGGCGGTTTTGGTCACACCGGTAAACAATAATAAGCATGACTGCCACATCCCGGCAGGGTGAGTTTTGCCTACAACTTACTGCTTAACTGGTACCAAACTTTCGGTGGGCAGTGCCCGGCATCCAGGAATTTTAATAGGGCCTTAGATCTGTTGTCATCTCGACCGTAGTGGAGAGATCTTATACCATGGAACTTCAGTAGTATCAGGAAGTTACAAGATTCCTCCGCTTCGGTCGGAATGACGATTCGGACTTAATGACGCAAGGCGGGCGATGCCTGCCCTTCTTAACCTGAAATTCATAAACCAAATTTTTAAAATATGACAAACAATTCTTCTGCACCAGTGATCGCCAAGGAAATTTTCAAGGCCTACGACATTCGCGGCATTGTCGGTAAAACCCTGAACGAAGACGTGGCCCGACTCATTGGTCAGGCCATTGGCTCCGAAGCCCTTGATCGCAATTCAAATACAATTGCCCTCGGCCGCGACGGGCGCCTGTCCGGTCCGACCTTAACCAATGCACTGGCTGAAGGCATTATGGCCAGCGGTTGTGATGTCATAGATGTGGGCATGGTACCAACGCCGGTACTTTATTTTGCCATCCATCATCTAAAAACCGGTTCAGGTGTCAGTGTCACCGGTAGCCACAACCCGCCCGACTACAATGGTTTCAAGATGGTGCTGGCAGGCGATACCCTGTCTGGTGATGACATTCAAAATCTGTTAAAACGTATAGAAACCAAAAACCTCCGTAGCGGGTCTGGCAAAAAACAAACCACAGACGTACGTTCAGATTATCTAAAACGTATTACCTCGGACGTCAAGGTAGCCCGCGAGTTAAATGTGGTTGTTGATTGTGGTAACGGTGTCGCCGGTGAACTGGCGCCGCAACTATTTAAAGCGCTTGGTTGCCAGGTTGATGAAATGTACTGTGACATTGATGGCAATTTTCCCAACCATCATCCCGACCCCAGCCAACCGGTTAATTTGCAAGAAATAATATCCCGGGTAACAAGCAGCAAGGCAGACATCGGGCTTGCCTTTGATGGCGATGGCGATCGTCTCGGCGTTATTACGCCAGATGGCAAAATTATCTGGCCTGACAGGCAGTTAATACTTTATGCCCGTGATGTGTTGTCACGAAATCCTGGCGCTGAAATAATTTATGATATCAAGTGCTCCCGCACCGTTGACCAGGCAATTAGGGAAGCAGGCGGTAAACCCCTCATGTGGAAAACCGGCCATTCGCTGATTAAAGCCAAAATGAAACAAACCGGCGCTTTACTGGCCGGAGAAATGAGCGGCCATACTTTTTTCAAGGAGCGCTGGTACGGGTTCGATGACGGCTTGTATACCGCGGCCCGTCTCCTGGAAATACTGACCCATGATCCTCGGCCAATAGCAGAAATATTTGATAGTCTGCCAAATACCGTTAATACACCAGAACTGCAAATAGCCTTTGCTGAAGGCGAACATTTCAAGGCAATTAATGAGCTGGTCAAGGCAGCGGATTTTTCCGGCGCCAGGGTGACCACCCTCGACGGAATTCGTGTGGATTTTGATGATGGCATGGGTCTTATCAGGGCATCAAACACGACACCGGTACTGGTACTAAGATTTGAAGGGGATAACCAGGCCGCCTTGACCCGAATCCAGGATCAATTCAGGGCACTAATCAAAAGCGTTCTGCCCGATCTAAAAATACCGTTTTAATACATAAGGAAACTCTGATCAATATATGTTTGTCAGTCCGACATGTCTTTGTCATTCCGACCGCAGTGGAGGAATCTTGTATCTCCCTGATACGACTGAAGTTCCGTGGCATGAGATCTCTCCACTGCGGTCGAGATGACAATTGACCAGGGTTTCCTTAAAATATTCAAGAAATTAAAAAAACTGGAGACCTGATCATGACACTTGCTATCACCTTGCACGTACTCGCCGCTGTAGTTTGGGTCGGGGGTATGTTTTTCGCCTACATGGCGTTGCGACCTGCCGCGGCTGCAGTACTGGAACCACCCTTACGGTTGACACTCTGGAGCAAAGTATTCTCACTGTTTTTCCCCTGGGTCTGGGTCAGTATTTTTGCCTTGTTTGGTAGCGGTTACTGGATGGTGATATACATTTTCGGGGGCTTTGCCCAGGTCGGCACTTATGTCCACATTATGCACGGGCTGGCTATTATCATGCTGCTGGTTTTTCTGCATGTATACTATGCCCCCTATAAACGTCTGAAGCAGTTTGTCGCAGATAAAAATTTTCCAGAAGCCGGGAAAAAGCTGGCTCAAATCAGGGTGCTTATTGCAATTAATTTATGCCTGGGTTTATTGATTCTCATTATCGTTAACGTCGGCCAACGATTGTTTTAATTAAATCTAACAATCAATCAACTAACTATCGCTGTCTTCTCACCTGCTTTCGTGAACTCACGTCTAACTATCCCTTGCACCTGTTAAAAACATAATCCACAATCAACTACCGGTAATAAAAACCGGGTCAACCAGGGGTGGTACAGGTGCACATTTTCTCTCGCCGCAAAATTGGCAGAAGTTCATTCTGCGTCCGCGGTTTATTGTTATTCGTTATTATACTGCCTCTATTCAGTTGCAGTTCGCCTGTCAATGTCCACGACCAGGCTCCTTACATAGAAAAACCTGATATAGAAAAATCTGATTTCGAAAAAATACAACAACGGGGGACAATTCGTATACTTATTCCTGATCCAGCAGAAAATACCTACCTGGCCAGGCGCGGTCAACCACTTGATATTGAACGCGACCTGGTTAAGTCTTTCGCACGGGAGCATGGCTTAAAACCCTTATGGGTGAGAATTAGATCAGGAAACAAACTGCTTGCCGGCCTTGACCAGGGAAAAGGCGATATTGCAATTGCCAACCTGACCATCACGGCTGGCAGGAGAAAAAGTTTTTCCATGACTGTGCCTGTCAGGCACACTCGTGAAGTATTAATAGTACGAAAAAATAATAAACATAAAATAAAACGTTTAAGCCAGCTTAAAAAACGAACAATATATATTCGAAAATCATCATCTTACTGGTCGACAGCAAAACAATACCAAAAAAAATACCGGGGCCTGAAAGTTGTTGCCGTATCAGAACGTTTAAACACCCTGGATATCCTGGAAAAAGTCGCGTCAGGAAAATATGACCTGACAATAGCCGATGAGAATATTGCCCAACATGCGCTCGCCTACCAGCCGGATTTGGATATTGCCTTCAAGCTCACCGGTGACCGGGCAATTGCCTGGGCCACCCGTAAACGTTCAAAACAGTTAAACAATGCGCTCAACGCCTTCCTGCAGAAACGTCATTTGTCTGCCAAACGCGTGGCCGACCACACAGAAGATTTAGATGGCATAAAAAAACGTAAAGTATTGCGGGTCCTGACCAGGAATGATCCAGCCACTTATTTTTTATGGCGCGGTAAATTAATGGGTTTCGAGTATGACATGATGAAACGTTATACCGAACAAAACGGTTTGCGACTGGAGATCATTGTGCCACCAACCCAGGCCGATCTCATCCCCTGGCTAAATCAGGGCAAGGGCGATGTCATCGCCGCATCCATGACCATTATAGACAAGCGCAAATTAGAGGGTATTGTTTTTTCATCGCCCTATCACTGGGTAAGCGAAATAGTGGTCTCCCGTCTCAATGAAAATAAAATTCAGAATATAAGAGACCTTGAGGATCGAACCCTGGTTATTCACAAAAGCAGCGCCTACTGGCAAACCCTGGAAAAACTAAAAAACAAAAATGACCTGGATTTTAATATTAACGCAGCGCCACCTGCTTTGAGTGTTCGGGAAATCCTGGACAAAGTCGTCAATAATAAATATGACCTCACTGTTATCGATAGTCATATCCTGGGATCAGAACTGGCCTGGCGCAATGACATAAGAGGCGTCCTGAAACTTGGCAAACGTGTACCCCATGGCTGGGCGGTCAGGAAAAATAATAAAAAGTTATTACTGTCGCTAAATAAATATATTGGCGAGGAATACCGGGGTCTTTTTTATAATGTCACGAGAAAAAAATATTTCCTCAATCGCCGCACCGCCAGGCAGCATGTGAAATTCAGATCAGACAAAACTGGCGTTATCTCGCCCTATGACAAACTGGTAAAAAAATACGCAAAAAGATATGGCTTCGACTGGCGTTTAATTACTGCCCAAATGTACCAGGAGAGTCATTTTGACCCACAGGCACGTTCCTGGGCCGGCGCTAAAGGGCTCATGCAGCTTATGCCACGGACCGCAAACTCCCTGGGCTTTTACAAACTGGAAAGACCGGAGTCCTCCATTCATGGGGGCGTAAAATATATGGCCAAACTAAACAAACAGTTTGGCCCCACCTTGTCAGCCAGGGATCGCACCTGGTTTTCCCTGGCTGCCTATAACGCAGGATACGGTCACGTCAGTGATGCCAGGAGACTGGCGCGCGCGAAAGGCTGGGATAGTCGAAAATGGTTTGGCCAGGTTGAGCGGGCATTATTATTGTTATCAAAACCGGCCTACTATGAAAAAGCCCGTCACGGTTATGTCCGGGGCAGTGAACCGGTGCAGTATGTCCAGAATATCCGTGATCTTTACCTGGGTTATGTTGCGGGAGATAAGCACGTAAATTTACAAGTCCGCAGCAAGCCTGCAATGTTGGCGCGCTAACAGGCTGTCATAAGATTATCAGGCTTTCGGAAGGGTAACGCCCTTTTGTTTCATGTACTTGCCGTTGCGATCGGCATAAGACGTCTCACAGACTTCGTCACTTTCAAAAAATAAAACCTGGGCGATCCCTTCGTTGGCATATATTTTTGCCGGTAGTGGCGTGGTATTGGAAAATTCCAGGGTCACATGACCTTCCCATTCTGGCTCGAAGGGTGTGACATTGACAATAATGCCGCAGCGGGCATAGGTTGATTTGCCCAGGCAAACCGTGAGCACGTTTCTCGGGATCCGAAAATATTCAACGGTACGGGCCAGGGCAAATGAATTCGGCGGGATAATGCAGACATCACCTTTGAAATCCACAAAACTACTGGAATCGAAATTCTTGGGGTCAACAATGGCGGAATTAATATTGGTAAAAATCTTGAATTCGTCCGAACAACGAATATCGTAACCGTAGCTGGAGGTGCCGTAGGAAATCACCCTGCCATTATCGCCCTGCTTGACCTGGTCGGCCTCAAAAGGCTCGATCATATTGTGTGACGCGGCCATGCGCCGAATCCATTTATCAGACTTAATGCTCATATATCATGCCCATGCTTGTTACTCACTGACTCAATTCACCTGGTTATTTTGCGATTAGATTTACTAATTCATAATTATTAAAAAATTCGCTGCGCAGTGTACCAGCTGGGCAGCTATCGGCGCTACCGTGAACCAGCTCTCATAATGGCCATAAAACCGGCACTTTGACACGACCCGGTCCCCCGGATGTGAACCCTTTCACAGTCTTATTTGACCCAAGCGCTAAAGTCTATTCATGCAAAGGATACAACCAAACATACAAAACTTAACGGGAAAGGTTGGGGTAATGAAAAAACTACGCATCGGAATCGTTCTTATATTTGGCCTTATGGCCGCACCGTTCACATCAACGGCCCTGGCCGATGACACAGGCACCGCCACTTTCAGCGATGGCCTCGCAGCCTATATCAAGGGAGATAATGCCGCTGCCCTGCGCGTCTGGGGCCCCCTGGCAAAACAAGGCAATCGCGACGCCCAGTATCATATTGGCCGCATGTACCAAACCGGCAACGGAGTCAAAATGAACCAGGAACAGGCCTACCGCTGGTACACCCTGGCGGCCGAAAATGGCCATGCCACTGCCGGATATAAGGTCAAACACTGGCGGACTGAAAGACGAAAAGTCGCCTATACCGCATTTTAAGGAATAACCCTATAGCTGGGGCAAGGATGCGCCAGCGAACTTAAATTGAGTAACATTGCAAAAAGGCCGGTAAAAAGGGTTAGGTCGCTTATTTTTACTGACCCAGCACCATCAAAATCGATCCCTAAATAAAATCTTAATCAAGCGCATAAGTCGACCCGGCAAGCTCACACTCTTTTTTATGCTCTCTCTTAGGTTCATTGAAAGCGCAAACTTTAATTTATTAACGCTACATAACAATCATATATAAGCCTTATGATAGGCTATTAAGTATTTAATCTGCTAATTACAGCCTTATTTAAGACTTTTATACGACCACCGCTTGACATTCTCAGTAATAAAATCATAATGGTTCATTTAAGGGCTTTTATTGGCTAAAATAGAATTTTATAGATCTATTTGAGGCTATTATGGATTTTTATACACTGTCAGATAAAACCATAGAAAAAGAGCTTGGTCATCGCATCAAAGCACTTCGTTTACGGAAAAACATGACCCAGAAACAACTGGCTGCAGCGACCACATTATCATTGAATTCCATTAAATCTCTTGAATCAGGTCGCAGCAAGTTGGCCACACTTATTGCAGTTTTAAGAGAACTTGAAGCGCTGGATCACCTTGAAAACTTCATACCTGAAATATCAATAAGCCCGATGCAGTTAGCAAAAATGCAGGGTCATGTACGCAAACGAGCTTCAGGTGAACGACTCAGACCACAGGCAAAGGATGAGTCGGAATGGTGAAAAAAATTGATACTGCCATTGTGAAATTATGGGGTGAGACCGTTGGCGCAGTCTCATGGCTGGATGATCGTGGTTTAGCAATTTTTGAATATGATAAAAATTTCCTCAAAAAGGGGCTTGACGTTTCGCCTGTCATGATGAGTTTGCATGATGCCAGAACAGGCGACGGTAAATTCTCATTTTCATCGCTCAATAAGGACACTTTTTTAGGACTGCCAGGCATGTTGGCCGATGTTTTACCGGATAAATTTGGTAATAGCCTAATTGATGCGTGGTTAGCACGTAATGGTCGAGATAGTTCAGACTTTAGTCCCGTGGAGAGGCTTTGTTATACAGGCAAACGGGGTATGGGCGCCCTGGAGTTTTCACCGACGGTTAAGGAAAAGTATGATCAATCAGCTTCGGTAGAGATCTCTGAATTGGTTAAACTTGTTCAGGAAATCATGAATGAACGCAAAGCACTAAACGTTCAACTTGGCGGCTCTGATCATGAAAATGCGGACGCAATTTTAGACATTTTACGTGTTGGCACCTCAGCAGGGGGTGCCAGACCGAAGGCCGTTATTGCTATGAATGACAAAGGCGAAGTCATCTCTGGTCAGGCTGATATACCCAAAGGATACGACTATTGGCTACTGAAATTCGATGGCGTTACGGATTTAGAGTTAGGCGAACCGAAAGAATATGGCCGTATTGAATACGCATATTATCTTATGGCAAAAGATGCAGGCATAGACATGACCCAATGCAAGCTTTTAGAAGAAAATGGCCGCGCTCATTTCATGACAAAACGCTTTGACCGTGTTAATGGAAATAAACAACATCTGCAATCGCTATGCGGCATGGCTCACTATGATTTTAATATGGCTGGTGCCTATAGCTATGAGCAGGCATTTGAAATTATGCGACAATTACGTCTCAGTAAAGCTGAGGCTAGCAAGCAATATCGCCGAATGTTATTCAATATCATTGCGCGCAATCAAGATGA
>QIGL01000075.1 GCA_003228915.1 Acidiferrobacteraceae bacterium | reverse complement strand
GCCTGTGTTATGGAGCAAACGAAAATTGATGGCCTGGAAATGATTTTATCGTCTACTGCACCCCTTGATGCCTCGTTATCGAATGATGCCGAGGCCTTGTTTGCGACCCAGGTTCGGGAATTTTATGGCAGCACTGAAACAGGCGCCATCGCCGCACGCAGACAGACTGAGAACGATGTCTGGAAAACTTTTGCGGGCGTTACCGTAGCCTTGACCGATGAAGGATTTGCGGTTGATGCAGATTATTTTTATCAGTCGCCCATGTTGTTACCGGATAATGTCGAGGTTCATAATGAGCGCGAATTTGTACTATTTGGCAGGAATACGGATTTAATCAAGATTGCGGGCAAACGTGCTTTGCTCAGCGACTTGAATCATTATTTACTGGCCATTGATGGTATCAAGGATGGCGCGTTTTTTATGCCGGACCCGGATAAACATAGTGAACCAGGGCACCGGGAAACGAGGCTGGCGGCTTTTGTCGTGGCACCGGATATGTCCAAAAATGAATTACTGGATCAATTGCGCACCAACATTGATTCTGTGTTTTTACCCAGGCCACTTAAATTTGTTGAAACCTTGCCGCGCAATGAAACTGGCAAATTACCCCGTGGCAAATTGCTCGAATTATTAGACCAGAAAACCACCACAAGTTAATTTTAGTGTCGCTGAAAAATTATCATTTTTTTATATTAGATTAAGCCATGTTTCGGATTCTCGTTTTACACTATTCCCAGAGTGGGCAACTGGACAAGATTGCCAGGTCTGTGCTGGCACCACTTGAGGCACAAGATGCAGTAGAAGTGGTCTGGCAGAACCTGCAGCCCGAACGAGCCTACCCGTTTCCCTGGCCATTTTGGCAATTCTTTGACACATTTCCCGAGTGTGTTTACCTGGATCCGGCGCCGATCAAACCATTGACGATAGATACCGACCAGGAATTTGATTTGGTCATCATCGCCTACCAGGTCTGGTTCTTGTCACCCTCATTGCCCATTGTTGCCTTCTTGCAATCAGCAGATGCCAGGAAATTACTGGCCAATAAACCAGTCGTCACCCTGATCGGCTGTCGCAATATGTGGTTGTCGGCCCAGGACAAAATGCAGGCTATGTTGGCCAGGCTAGGCGCCAAACTGGCGGATAACGTGGTTTTGCAGGACCAGGGGCCACCCTGGGCTACCTTTATTACCACACCCAGGTGGGTTTTGACTGGCAAAAAAGATGGATTTTGGGGTATATTCCCGCCCGCGGGCATAACTGAACATGAAATTATTTCGGCAAATCGCTTTGGACGGGCTCTCGCTCTGGCCTTGCCTCTGCTACAATCCGGACATCTTGGGCCCTTTTTGACGGGCCTGGGCGCAGTTAAAGTGAACCCAGGTTATATCGCTGGTGAAAGATTAGCCCACCGCAGCTTTAGAGTGTGGGGCAGGTTGCTGCGCGCCATGGGGCCGGCAGGAAGTCCTGGGCGCAGGGCTGTATTGGCACTTTACATCATATTTCTGGTGGCCTTGATCCTGACGGTTTTACCCTTGGGGATACTGCTCCGGGCCCTGATTCGGCCATTTATGCGGTCAAAACTGGCACAGCAGGTAAAGCAACTGGAGGCGCCGTCCGGGTCTTCGACTGAAAGACTGGGGACGATTTAACGCTTTATTGACTGGAGTTGCCTATAGGGAAAAGGGCAGGGAGAGGGGCGCTGGTACAAATAGTGCGTAGAAGTAAAGTATATAAGAGACTAGAAAGCAGTAAATTTGAATGCTTTCATCATAATTATTATTAGATTGCAGGTTTTGGTTTTATAAAGAATTACGTATGAAAGCATTCATAACGGATATCGCAGGATTTTTACCTAACG
Source organism: Acidiferrobacteraceae bacterium (assembly GCA_003228915.1). Lineage (GTDB taxonomy): Bacteria > Pseudomonadota > Gammaproteobacteria > Acidiferrobacterales > SZUA-150 > SZUA-150. Next base: position 9,411 of record QIGL01000075.1, on the reverse strand, counting down.
ACCCCGTCGATAATGACCATATCGAGGCGGTGTTGGGCATGGTCGCGGGCAAGCCTTCCCGATCCAGGAAAATTGTTCTGCGCAATAACAAAATCACCTCGCGTTATTACGCCATAAACCCTGCTACAGGAAAATATACCCATAGCAATGCCCAGCTTGCCGCCGAGGCGGTTCGCGCTTTGATGCTTAAGGCAAACACCAGTCTTGAAGACATAAGCTGTCTTTGTGTCGGTACGACCAGTCCGGATTTAATGATTCCCTCCCATGGTTCAATGGTGCACGGGGAACTGCAATCCCCCCCTTGTGAGGTCTATTCTGCCGGTGGCGTCTGTACCGCCTCCATGTCTGCCTTGAAACATGCGGCACTGAGTGTGTCCATGGGCGATCACGACAGCGCAGTGGCTGTGGCCTCAGAATTTTCTTCCAGGTTTATGCGGGGTAAGAATTTTGGACCGGAAATAGATACCAAAATTGAGTCTCTGGAAAAAAAACCGGAACTGGCTTTTGAGAAAGATTTCCTGCGCTGGATGCTCTCGGACGGTGCCGGCGCTTTAATGATTCGATCACAACCAAAAACAACAGGGTTGTCGCTGGCAATTGACTGGATTGATTACCTGTCTTATGCCGGCCAGATGCCGGTTTGTATGTATAGTGGTGGCAATAAACGTGAAGACGGTTCAATGATGAGCTGGGAAGAATATGATGATCCCCTGGATATTATCAGGACCAGTGCCACGGCAATTAAACAGGATGCCCGGGTCTTAAATGAACAAATTCTGCCGGTCACCGTGGGGCTGGGGCTGGCGGCAAGCATTAAAAAACACAATCTCAAGGTTGATGAAATAGACTGGTTCTTGCCGCATTATTCTTCTGACTATTTCAGGTCTCGGGTTGATGCAGAAATGGAGAAAACCGGTTTCAGGATTCCTGACGATCGCTGGTTTACCAATCTTTATAAGGTGGGCAATGTCGGCTCAGCTTCCATGTTTCTCATACTCAATGAGCTTGTTGATTCAGGTAAGTTAAAAAAGGGCGACCGTCTGTTGTGTTATATCCCCGAGAGTGCGCGATTTAGTGTCAGTTATATGCACCTGACGGTAGTGTAAAACCTGAAAGTCTGGCGATAAAAATCCATGAAGAAGAAAGATGTTCCCCAAGAGCATGATATGTATGGTGACCATCTGCGTGCCTGTTATGCCCAGGATGAAAAAGGCAATTATGAAATTGTCACCAGTGCCGGTTGGGACGTTGAGTCTGTCGTTAATACCCAGGCCAATAACGAAATTCGTAGCGAAGCCGAGCAGAGCAGGCTTGCCGTTATTGCTGGTTTATCCAGTCCATTGGAATTTCATATGAAACGACGCCAGATGACACCCTCAATGCTGGCGGCTAATGCCGGTATCTGGCTATGGCGGGTTAAACGACATTTAAAGCCCGCAGCTTTTAATAAACTGAATAATAAAGTGCTCGCGTGTTATGCCGAGGCATTGGTTATGACCGTAGCGGAATTATTGCAGGTGCCAGATGAGGTCGTAAAGGATATTGCCTACCGTGGATAGCGCTGTCGTTAAAAATAAAAGCATGTTGAATAAGGAATTCCAGCATCATCATGCTGCTCACTGTGAGAGTGGCGCCGTGGCGACTTTGTTACGTAACAATGGTTTTGAGCTGAGTGAGGCAATGGTGTTCGGTATTGGCAGTGGCCTTTTTTTTATCCATATACCCTGGCTAAAACTTGCCGGTTACCCGGTGACTGCTTACCGGGACAAACCCCACAGTATTATAAAAAACATTTGCAAAAGACTGGGCGTGCGAATGAGGTCGCAAAAATTTCGTACACCGGAACTCGGGGCCAGGGCACTGGACGAATTGCTGGATAAAGGTATACCCGTCGGCCTGCAAACAAATGTTTACTGGTTAACGTATTTTCCGGATGACATGCGTTTTCATTACAACGGGCATAATATTGTTGTTTATGGCAAACAGGGCGATGATTATTTGATCAGCGATCCGGTGTCAGATCATGTGGTGACGTGCTCAGCAGAGGACTTGCAACGGGCGCGATTTTCAAAAGGCATGCTGGCACCCAAAGGTCTGGTTTATTACCCGGAGGTTATTCCTGAAAATCCGGACCTGGAACATGCCATCCCCCTGGCAATTCGCAGTACTGTCAAAAGCATGCTGGATATTCCTGTTCCCCTGATGGGTGTTCGGGGGATACGATTCCTGGCAAGACGTATGGAGCAGTGGCCGACAAAGTACGGACTTAAAAATGCAGCCAGGCACGTGGGCAATGTTATTCGCATGCAGGAAGAAATTGGTACTGGCGGTGCTGGTTTCAGGTTTATTTACGCAGCATTTTTACAGGAGTCTGCCGCTATAATTAACAACGAAGCGTTGTTGACCATTTCGCAAGAACTCAGTGATGTCGGCGATCGCTGGCGTGAATTTGCCGTGATGGGTGCCCAGATTGTACGTCAAAAAGAAAAATCAGCATCTGCATATAAAAATCTTGCGGCGATAGTACGGGAGTGTGCCGATGGCGAAGAGGCTATTTATAAAAAATTACGCCAGGTCGTTTAAGTTTAGTATTCTAATTTATTTTATATTATTTAAGTAAACTCTGATCAATATATATTTGTCATTATATATTTGTCATTCCGACCGAAGCGGAGGAATCTTGTCACTTCCTGATGCTACTGAAGTTCCGTGGGTTGAGATCTTTCCACTGTGGTCGAGATGACTATTGATCAAATCTTTCTTGATATTTTTCTTGCTCAGCTTCCGTAGACCCGAAATAATACACACATGGTTTCCCCCGCCCCATTTCTTATGAGGTGCAGGTATTGTCTGTCGTGTTTATGCTTGCAGGAAAACTGTCGGCTGATACCATAAGCAGAAGCCGTGAAATATGCGCCGGAATACTGGACGTAATCTTGTACCTGGCAATTACCTGACTTATCAGTAATTTTTGCAGACTCAGACTTGCTAATATTATATCCGGGAAAAAGGGTGATGGGCTTGTCGCTGTCGATAAAATTGTCCAGATAATTTATTACCATTGCGGCCCAGTCTGTATTATCCATGGCGCTGTTAGTATTGATTAGCTTTACCAGGTTAATTTCTCCCAATGCCGCTTTCTCCTGGCTAGTCATGAGTAACCAGCCGGCACCTTGTCCCGGTATCACACCAGCGTTTTTTGCCATTTTCAGGAATAGGGGGCAGGCGGCATTGGCTGTTTCGTCAAAACCACCTACAAGCGTGTATTTGCATGCACCGTTTGTTAAATCAGAGATGGCGAGTGTTAGTGCCACCTCCAGGGAGAATTCATCTCTCGAGACTGTCAGGTTGCGAGAGTTGAGGCCCAGTATTTTTGCCACATAAAATGCAGTCGTGTTTGCCGATGAGTTGATAAAATCAAATGGTGCAGCCAAACCACAGACGGGCGGCGAGACTTGTTCAAACAATTTCTGGTTTTTACTGATATCACCCTGGCCGGTCGCGCTATATAATCGAGTTTCCTGGGGCAGTGATGTTCCCTGGATTTGAAGAGATTGGTTCAGTGTTTGGGCGCCAATGACCCCTAACTCGACAAGGTGCGATGCCTGGCGAAGTGGCTGGCCGCAAAGTTTTTTTATAATTGGTTTAAGATCAGGCGCCGCATATCCTGCAGTTAATACTTTATGGTGTTCGGTTGCTGTTTCACCAAACGGATTGACACACGTCGCAGCACTGACGAAAATTTTAGTGCCTGTACTCATGATGTTTCAGACCCATAACGCATTAACAGGGCCGCGTAATTGCCGCCAAAACCAAAATAGTTTGACAAAAAATAACCGGACTCCATTTTAATCGATTGGGCGAGCGGGTTTATTGCCAGTGCCGGGTCGCTATTTTTAAATCCTGCAGTTGCCGGCAGGAACCCTGCCTGTAAACAAGCAAACAAGCCGATAGTTTCGACAACGCCGCAGGCACCTAGCGTATGCCCAAAATACCGTTTGAGAACAGTTATGGGCGGCGTGGCCTGGCCAAAAATACGGTTGAGCGCGGAGGCCTCAGCCGCATCATTATCAGGACTGCCGGTGCCATGGGCTTTGATAAATTTTATATCTGTTGATTTTATACCTGCAGTTTTCAGTGTTTGCTCGATGACCTGTTGCATCATGATGCCATCCGGGCTGGCGCTGGTAACATGGTGGGTATCACACAAGTTCGCACCACCAAGAATTGTTAAGGCTTTTGAATCTTTTTCAGGATGATTATTCCTGGCTTCAATAACAATTGCGCCGTAGGCTTCTCCGATTTGTAATCCACTACGATCACTATCGAATGGACGGCAGCCTTTTTTGTCAAGCAACATAAGTGACTGGAAGCCACTCAAGGCAACGGCACATAAGCCTTCGGCACCAACTACAATTACCCGTTTAATCTCACCACGGGCGATCATTTCGTGGCCAAGGATTATGGCATTGGCACTGGATGCACATGCTGTATGGACAGAAAAAGCCGGACCCCCTATACCGAAATAGTTGATAACAGGATTGAGAACTAAACCACCGTACCCGGCAGAGGCTATTTCGTTTTTACTGTGTTTATGCCGCAGTCGAAATTCAGATTCTGCGGCAAACATAAAACCGGATGTGCCAATGATGAGCCCGCAATCAGTCAACGACCCTTTAGTACCAGACTGTTCCAGGGCCTGTTTTATAACCTTTATGATTAACTGGATCTCGCCAGCATAACCTTTATCCAGGCCAGTCCTGTCGATCTCATTAACCAGGTAGTGTTCACTATCCTGTAAATTAAATGCAGAAAGTCGCCGCTCATTTAAGTGATCTTTTGGATTGCTTTTTGAAAGTGCCGTGGCAATGACACCCGTACCGACACCAAAGCAGGAAACAATGCCGGTGCCAGTAATACAGGTCTGTGTCATTGACTGTTTTTATCGGCTGGCCGGACAAAGTCTGCGAGGGCATTAATATTTTTCATAACCCGGCGCGCATGTTTGCTGTCTTCGATGCGTACTTTGTAACGATTAGCCAGGGCTACATTTATTTGCAATACATCCAGGGAGTCAAGCTCAAGTTTTGACCCAAAACCCACAAGTGAATCCGTATCGCCAATCTGCTCAGGCGCAAGTTCTTTTTCACATGCCTCGATTATTATATTTTTTAGTTCAAGCTTAAGCTTGTCGTCCATGGAACCAGAATTCATGTTTTATTCACCAGGGTAATTTTAAGGAAGCTTTGATCAATTGTCATCTCGACCGTAGTGGAGAGATCTCAACCAACGGAACTTCAGTAGTATCAGGAAGTTACTAGATTCCTCCGCTTCGGTCGGAATGACAAACATATTATTGATCAGAGCTTCCTTAAATTATGCGTGCGTGAGTTTGTATTTGAAACGAACAATGCCAATTGTTAAACATATAAATCCAAAAGCCAGCATGACACCGACCTCGAGTATTATGCCGCTAACATCGGCACCCCTGACAAATATTGCCAGGAATCCATCAAGCCCCCAGGACATTGGCGAGAACACGGTTATGTCCTGCATCAATGGCGGCATCACTATTTTGGGTACCATGATGCCGCCCAGGGCGCCCAGTATCAGGATGGAGGTCGCACCAAAAGAAGTGGCTTGTTCAGCGGTGCGGCAAAAAGCAGCAACCATTAATCCATAACCAATGGCCGCAAAACTGATGGCAAATGACAATGGAATAATTGCTTCCGGGTGGAGGCCCAGTTCAAGTTTTTCGCCGCCAAGTAAAGGCAGCAAATAAACACCTTCAAGCAGTATCAGGCCAATTTGTATCTGGTTGACAACAAAGTAGGGGACAATTTTCCCTGCGAGCAATATAGAAACAGGCGCCGCCATGGTTTGTAATCGCAGCAGGCTACCTTCATCACGTTCCCGCACCAGGGTTCCGGCAAGGGGTATGACCAGAAAAAACATGGCAAGCAGGCCCCAGCCCGGTGCATTTTGTTGTACGGAAGTTGGTGAAGGTTTATCGCTGATCCTGTTCTTGAAAGGATCCAGCACTTCTGAGAAGAGCTTTGGTTTTTTATTTCCCCCCGGATCTACCGTTCCAGGTGCCCCGGGCATTTTACTAATTGCTTTTACTAAAATCGTATTTTCTATTTCCTTAATCGATTTATTTAATGTCGCCAGGATGACACTGCGGTGATCGCCCCGGATAGCGGGGTCGACATATAATTTTATTTCTACCGGAGTTTTTTTATACTTCTTTAGTCCGGTGAATAAATATCTTGAATTATTGGCAGCACCACTGGTTGCTTTTTCCGGGATCACCAGGGCAAATTGATACTTGCCATCATTAGTTTCCCTGGCGATAGTTTCAGTATCGGGAATTGATTCAGGGATAATTACATCGAAGTAGTGACTTTCTGTAAAAGCCTCAACAAGTGATTTTCCTACTTCGCCTTTGTCTTTATTAACAATTAACATGCTGAACTTGATGCCTGCCTGTTCACGAAAAGCATCTTGTAGTGCCAGGGACATAATCAGGACAAATGCAGCAGGCAGGATAAATAATATCGCCAGGGCTTCTTTATCGCGGAAAATGATTCGTGTTTCCTTAATGACCGCAGCTTTTAACATATTAAACATGTAAATGTCTTAATCCCTTAATTGTGTGCCCGTTAGCTGCAAAAATAATTGCTCAAGATTTGTTGCGCCCATCGTTAAAGAGGTGATATCAAGGCCAGTATTCTTGATACTTTCAAGTACGTCAGCCAGGATATTACTATTTGATGAATCGTTGCCAATTAATATTTCAGTTTTACTGTTTGCAGATGTTATTTTTGTTATGAATGGTAACGCGGCGATTTTTTCGATTAATGCTGACGATAGCGGGTTGTTAGTTCGAAAAAGAATAGACTGACACTGGTTGTCATGTAACAGTTCATCCAGCGTTCCCTTGGCAATAATTTTGCCACTATCGATGATGGCAATATCGTCACATAACTGTTCGGCTTCTTCCATATAATGGGTTGTGTAGATTAACGTCATGCCCTCATTATTTAATTGTCGCAGACTGGCAAATATTAAATTGCGTGATTGCGGGTCAATGCCGACAGTGGGCTCGTCCAGAACCAGCAGCTTTGGCTCGTGCAATAAACCGATAGCCAGGTTCAGTCGGCGTTTCAGGCCGCCAGAGTAGTTTTCTACTTTATCGTTAACCCGGGCATCCAGTTTAGTGATTTCAAGACAGGCTTTTATCCTGTTTTTCAACACAGCACTGCTGAGTCCTTGCATAGCACCGAAAAACGCCAGGTTTTCACCGGCGGTGAGCGTTGGATAAAGGGCCAGTTCCTGCGGGACCAGGCCAAGCAAGCCATTATTTCGTATTTTCCGGTTATTGACAGAATCAGGGCCAATGGAAATACTGCCTGACGTGGGGGCCAGGAGCCCACAAATCATGGATAACAGGGTTGTTTTGCCGGCGCCATTAGGGCCCAGCAGACCAAAAAAGCTACCCTGCCTGATCGACAAGTCGATACCATCAACAGCAGGTAACTTATTGTTTGAATACAGCTTGCTTACCTTGCGGATAGCAACAAACGCTTTGTCTTCCATGGTGATTTTCCAGTACAACCAGGCGGTTGCCAAGAATAACAGGTTCAACTGCTGCCGGACAGGCAGGCGGGAGTTGAAAATAGATAAATATAGCCCTTGAACAGTCCTGCCCTCATCCCTGATAATCAAGCCCGGAAAATTGGCCAGCAGGCTGTTTATAGTATTATTATTGATTATTGAGATTCGAGTGGTGGTTTAGTGACAGGTTCAAATAACGAGATCCTAAGTTTTGATGTGGCAGTGGTCGGCGCTGGTCCGGGAGGCTCAACGGTTGCAAGTTACCTGGCCAAGGCCGGGAAAAAAGTCATTGTTTTTGAGCGCGAGGTATTTCCCCGTTTTCATATCGGCGAGTCACTGCTGCCGCACAATGTCCCGTTACTGGAAGAACTGGGATTGCTGCCTGAAATGGAAAAACGTTTTATCCGGAAGTATGCGGCTAATTTTTCTGACCGTACCGGAGCGCGTACAGTTCGTTACCCTTTTGCCAAGGCCATTTCAAAAAAATATCCCTATTCCTACGAAGTAGAGCGTAGTGAGTTCGATCAAATGCTGGCTGAAAATGCTGAAAAGCTTGGCGTTGATCTGCGCTCAGAGTGGTCAGTCAAGAAAGTATTATTTGAAAATGACCAGGCCGTCGGTGTCGAGGCAACGTCAAATAAAACCGGTCAAAAAATTACGGTACGTAGCTCGATTGTTGTTGATGCCTCGGGGCAAAGCATCCTGATGGGTAAACATTTGGGGCTAAAACAAAAGAGTGCACTCAAGACCAGGGCGGCATTCTTTTCGCACTTTGAGAATGCCGAAAGAGACCCGGGGGATCGTGAAGGGGACATTCAGATTATCGCCTATCGTTATGGCTGGTTCTGGATGATTCCATTTAAAGGTAATACCACTTCAGTGGGCGCGGTTGTAAACGAGGCATTTCTCGCAGAACGGGAGAAGGGTGATGATATGGATGCATCTTTATGGCGCGCCATCAATGAAACGCCCGCCGTAAAAAACCGTCTGAAGAATGCAACCCAGAAATGGCCAGCAAAATCGATTGGTAATTATTCCTACGGCATGTCCAGGTATGCGGGCAATGGTTTTGTTATGGTGGGTGATGCCGGGGCATTTCTTGACCCTGTATTTTCATCAGGTGTTTTTTTAGCCATGAAATCAGCGCAACTGGCTTCCAATGCAATTTTGAAATGTTTTAAGAGAAATGATTTCTCAGCAAAACAATTCAAAGGTTATGAGAAATGTTTACGCGGTAGCCAGAAGCTTTTTTTCAGGTTTATCAATGGCTGGTATGACCCGGCGTTCCTTGACCTGTTTTTTTTATCAAAAAATATACTGGGCGTGAAAAGCGCAATCGTCACTGTCCTGGCAGCCGATGTTTTCAATCCCCGTTATCTCTGGACTTTAAAATTCGGAATCTGGTTAATGTTTGCATTGGCAACACTTCATAGATGGCAGTGTAAATTATTCAGAAAAGGGTCGCGTTCACTTATCCAGCAGCAGCCGGTTTAGCCATTGAGAATTCCCGGTACACATCCGGCACTTGCCGGTCATTTTCCGGGTGACCCCGTTGTTCCCGGCGTGGTTATTCTTGATAAAGTTATTTCAAAATTGGTGGAGATGAAAGGCGCAAGCGTAGAAGTTAAAACAATTCCGGCCATAAAATTTCTCAATCCAATTGAGCCAGATGAAGAATTTGATATCACCTTTACTGAAAAAAAATCAGGAAAAGTAACTTTTTCAGTATTTTCTGGCGATAAAATATTTCTAAGCGGAAGTTTGGAGCTCGGGTAACTACATATTACATATTAT
>QIGL01000021.1 GCA_003228915.1 Acidiferrobacteraceae bacterium | reverse complement strand
GAGGCAAACACGCCAATCTCGGTGCCCACGTAAATAAAATTCGGGTTTGTGGCATGGATCACAAGACTGCGGACCGGTACGTTGGGAAGGCCAGTGGCGCCACTGCCGGTTACATCTGTCCAGGTTGTACCGCCATTATCAGTGCGCCAGACGTTATCGGCACTAAAACCACCAAAGGTGACATAAACTATTTCGTTGTTGATGGGGTCTACTGTGATACGTGTGACATATCGACCAGGTAGATTCGGTGAGGTGGTATCAAAACGATTCCAGTTTGGCGAGGCCATGGTCCCATCTATTGTTTTATAGACACTACCATCGTTATGACCGACCCAGATGATATCTGGATTGCCGGGGGCAGCAGCAATCGCCGAGATTTTACTATTGCCTGCAATAGGTGATTTGATGGCAGCCCAGTTTGGGGTTAGCGCTTTAACATTAGCGCTGCGCCAGAGACTGATACCACCGGCGAGCATGGTATTGGCATTATTGGGATCCAGGATAAAGGGGGCGATAAAGTTGGCTGTACTGCCCGAGCCCGCATCTGATAATCCACCATTGATATAGGCCGAGATTGAAGCCCCACCCGTGGTATTACGATGAATTTGCAAGTAAACATATTCACCGTAAAAATAATTTTGATCAATAGGGTCATAGGCTGACCAGCCACCATCTCCACCAAAAGGTGAAGTCCAGGCTTCGGCATCACCAGTGTAATACAGCGTGCCATTGTCCTGGGTGCCACCGACTATTCGGCCGCTGCCCGCATGACCGGCAGCGCCGTAAAACTGGGTAATGGCTAAATTATTATTGAGCTCGGTCCAGCCAGTGGTTGGGCCGACTGTGTAAACATTATCCGTTTTATATATACCGCCATCGTTTGTGAAAAAGACAGTGCGATTGGTCACGCCATCAAAACCAGGGTGGGCAACGATATTATGGTGATCGGCATGGGCGGAATTTGGAGCGCTGTACCATTGACTTATTTTGGTGATGCTGGCGCCACTATTGGTACTGCTGATGCTGGCGCCACTATTGGTACTGCGCCATAAATCGATACCACCGACAATAATTGTCGTGTCGTCTGTGGGGTCGACCCAGATAATATTATCGTACCAGCCCTGACCGCCGAGAAATGTGTCAGTGAGGTTGTTGGTATTAACGTATATTTGGCCGCCATTGCTACTTTTCCAGATTTGGCTGGTCGTGGGTCCACCACCGGCTCGGTAATCAGATGCATAAACAATTGCTGGATTACTGGGAGCATAGGCGAGCTCAATTCTTTGAAATGTATTTCCAGTATTTGGGATACCGGTAGATTGCATCCAGCCAGCGCCTCCGTCTGTTGAGTAATAGACCTTGCCGTCAAATCCACTGGCGATGGCCAGCATGTTGTCCGTTGGATTAAAATCGATATCCAGAAAATTATTTAATGTGCTTGTTTGCGTCCAGGTTGTTCCGCCATTTGAAGAGCGCCAGATACCTGTACGAGTTGCTGCCAGGATTGTTGTTGAATCTGAAGAAATAGCCAGACGATTGACGTAATAAAAATTTGAATTGGCTGTATCTGGCAACTGGTTCCAGTTAGTTCCGCCATCCACAGTTTTAAAAATTCCAGCGCCACGAATGCCATCCGCATTATAAAAACCTTCACCGGTACCTGCATACAATATGTCTGGATTGGCCGGGTCAATGATCAAGGTAGACACTGCCAGGTTGGCCATGAAGTCATTCATAGGGCTCCAGCTGGTACCGCCATTAGTGGTTTTCCAGATGCCGCCACCGACACTGCCGATCCACATGGTATTGGGGCTGGTGGGATGAATCACCAGGGCGCGAACCCGGCCACCAATATTACCGGGGCCGATGGCCGTCCAGCTTGCGTTATCAATGCCGGCAACAAAGGGTTTAATTGTATTAGTTTGTGCCTGGAAGCTGCGCATGGCCTTAACGTGGGTAGCGGCCTTGCTTAATCCATCTGTTGGTATGAACTTGTTTTCATCCTGTAATTGCAGCCTTCGAAAGGCAAGGGCCTCGTCGGGGTGATCGGGCTTGGGGTTATTCGCCTTTGCAATGGCCTTAGCCAGTTTTTTATCCGGGAAGGAACAGATCTCGTCATTAATTAACCCACGATTGGCCCGCAGTTTTTGTAATGTAACAAGGGAAATATCTCGACTTGCTGCCAGCTCTGGATCCGACAGATCAGGACTACAGTTAGTGCCCGTAAGATTAACCTGGTTTATATTGAAGGCAATACCGAGACCAATGCCAGTTAGCAAAAAGAAAGAGAGTATTTTCACGTTCATTTTCATATGGGTCACACTACAGTTATTGAATTTATATCGATTAAGTATAGCCTACAGGGCAAAGGTTAGCTGGTACAAACTTGCAGTGATTTAATAACGTCTCAGTATTTTAATTTTAAAAAACCCGCAAACGCGGGTTTTTTAAAATTAAAATACTGGTTACTTTGAATAATTATGCACGTTTTTTTGCAGATTTCTCTGTTTCCGCGTCCAGTGATAAAACGATTTGTCTAACCCGTTTTTCAAGCCCGGATTCCTGTTCGCGAATACCGTCGCGGATATGTTCCAGCTCCTTGAGACGGTCTTCCAGTGTATCACTGGCCTGGTGTATTCGTTTGATGCTTTCCAGCCGGCGGCGTAGCTGTATCTGGTGCTCACGAACCTGGGCTTCCATGGGTGACATAATGGTTTTTAGCCAATTGTCGGCATCTTTGTTTGCTGCCTTGAAAATAGCCCGTACCTTGGCGACTGAGGACTCAAAAAATTTGTCGGTCAGGGATTTTTGTTCGGTCATGAACAGGGACAGGCTTTTGACGAACTGGATATGTTTTTCCTGGAGCCGTTTAATCTCGCGTAAATAACGCATGACAGAAAAAGCGCCCGGTTTGATATTGGTCAGACCATGTTCTTCCTGAAATTTCTTGTACACACCTTCCATTAAATCCTTGATCTCCTGGGATTGTTTAGAAACCTCATTCATGGTCCGGGTCGTGTGATCAAAGAAATTTTGCATGGAGGTCTTAAGACCGCCCGTGGTCATGCTGGTGCGCATGTCTTTTTTGGTGGCTGCGATAACCTTATCAAGATTTTTTACATTCAAGTGGCCGTAAAGGACATTTGTTTGCTGTGAAAAAATACTGCGAGTCGCCTGGAAGCGCTGCATGCTTTTCTCAAAAATTTCTTTATCTTTTTTAACCTTGTTCATCATGTGTTCAATGACGTCAAGATTTTTACCATTGAGCCCGCTGAGCTCATCAATGTGTTCGTAAACGCCTTTTACACGCTGGCCAATTAATGCACGAATCGACTTAATGGTGCTGGTGACGTTACCTTCAATGTTTTCTTTGACAATCTCGCGCTTGCCAGGGATTAGTTCCAGGCCTAACGCATCCTCAAGTTCCAGTAAGCGACTTTTTTTAAGTATTGCCTTGTCTTTTTTGACCTTGCCCAACAAACCTTTTTGGGCCGAGACCGGGTAAACATTTGCTTCCGGCATGTTTAATGTTTTGGCGGTTTGGCTTATCTGGCGAGTGATTTCACGCTCAACCTCACCCTTGTTTTTTAATTCATCCCAGAGGCCGTCGATTTTATTTAGAACGACCAGCCTGCCTTTATGACTTTTACCGCCGCTGCCAATGTGATCGTGCCAGACATCAATGTCAGACTTGGTGACACCTGCGTCGGCCGCAAGAATAAATAACACTGCGTGGGCGCTGGGTAATAGGTTGAGGGTCAGTTCTGGCTCTGAACCCAGTGCATTCAGCCCCGGTGTATCAAGTACCACCAGGCCTTTTTCCAGCAATGGATGCGGGTAGTTAATAACGGCGTGGCGCCAGCGGGGTATTTCTACCAGGCCATCTTCATTTTTTTGCAAGCCAAGCTCATTCTCATTTTCGACGATATGGAAACCCAGTTCGCGCGCCTCTTCAATAGAGACGGTTTTGACTTCAATTATATGCTGGAGCGCCTTGATCATGCTCTTGGGATTCTTGGTGTCGAGCTTGATTTCATCCCACTCATCTGTAAATCCCCGGTACTCAGTGATCGTAGTACCATTTTTTCGGGTGTCGATGGGCAAGAGTCGCAGACTTGGATTGGTGTCCTTGTCGTAGAGCAATTCGGTTGGGCACATGGTGGTGCGGCCGGCGCTGGAGGGCAGGATGCGAGTGCCATAATCGGCAAAAAAGATGGCATTAATAAGCTCAGATTTGCCGCGTGAGAACTCTGCTACAAATGCGACGTAGAGTTTGTCGTCACGGAGGGTGAGCAAGACCTGATCCAGTTGCTGGTCGATACGGGCATCGCCAATTTCTTCGTCTTTTAGCCACAGGCGAAAATCTTCGACCGCGTCAAACAATTGCTGGCGCCAGCTGCTGTAAACCTGAAAATGTTGCTCAATACTCTGTTGTTTCATGGGTGCTTTTCCACAATATAATAACTATAGAAGCCTTTTACAGAATTTTTACACTTAAATATATGAAGGGATGGGATAAGCGGTTGATATTAACTGATAATCGGCCAAATGACCGGCTTTTACGGGGCCTTGAACCCGTCCGCTTTTACCTGGCTTCTGTGTCAAAAAATTCAATAGTTTCAAGTAATTATTGAAATTTTATCAATTACTAGGTTCAGTCTAGTCTAACGCTGGCATTTGGTACAGTAAAAGCAGCGGCGGCTACCCACCATTTTTGCCTTAATCGGTTGCCCGCATGACGTGCAGGCCCCCAGTTCGCGACCGTAGACCTGCAGGGATTGTTTAAAATAGCCAGGGTTGCCGGTTGGAGACTGGAAATCCTTGAGTGTGGTGCCACCTGCCTTAATGGCGGCAGTCAGCACCTGCTGGATGGCCACCAGCAATCGTCGACAGGCAGGTTTGCTGAGAGAGCCCGCTTCCCTGGTCGGGCGAATGCCCGCCAGAAACAAGGCCTCGTTGGCGTAGATGTTGCCGACACCCGCAATTAAGTGGCCATCGAGCAAGGTATCGCGGATGTTGCGTTTGCGTTTGCGTGTCACGACATAGAGATGATCTGCAGGCAAATCTTTATCCAGGGGCTCCGGACCCAGGTCTTTTAATAATTTGTGTGATTCGGGTGAGTTACCGCCCCATAACACGGCCCCAAATCGTCGCGGGTCACGCAGGCGCAAACACTGATTGTTTGTCAGTACCATTTCAAAATGGTCATGTTTCTGAGCTGGTATCGATGATTTTATTATGTGGAGACTGCCTGACATGCCAAGGTGGATAATCAGGCTCCCGCCGGTGGTTTCTAAAATCAGGTATTTGGCACGTCTGCGACAATGTTGCACTTTTGTGCCGGTTAGTTTTTTCTTGATGGTTGACGGGATGGGCCAGCGTAATTGTTTTTGATAAATATTAATGGCCTTGATTGTTTTGCCCGTAAGCAAGGGCGTGATGCCGTTCAGGGTAGTTTCAACTTCTGGTAACTCTGGCATTATTTGTTACCTGACCGCTCCCGGGCCAATTGCCATGGCTGCAATAAACGTTTACCGACTTCCTGGGTAAACCGGTATTCAAGATCTTCATCTTTTCGGAACAAGACAAATTCAGGTTCGTAAGCCAAAATACCAAGCGTGATGTTATTTGCAGCTTTTCCGTTAGCATCCTTACCTTTTATTTTCAGTTTAATTTTTGCAACAGCAGGGCGACCGGAATAACGCAAAACTGTTAATGCCCGTGCATTTTCCCACTCGGCAATGAAATCGTTTAATTTATCTGCCGGGATGCTTTGGTTTTTTTTAGCATCAATTTTTTTTGAACTGACTTTCCACTGACCTTCTTTTTCAGAAATTTTTGCACCTGGTAATAATATTTCAGATAATTTCATTCCTTCGTTTAACAGGCGATTGTTAATAAAATCATTTTCAATATTCTCGAGGATGCGCAGTGCATGTACAGGCAAAACCGATATGGTGTTGTCTGACAGCACATAGCGCGAATTTTTCAGGGGATGCATGCGGCCAACGACAATTGTATATTCACCCAGTGTTAAAACGGTAGCAGGACTGCTCAAGCCAAACTTTTCCAGTTCTTGTGCTGTCGCGGTAAAGCTTGATTCTACCGGCGTGGTGGCGATGCGTAATACAGCATTAATATTGAATTCGTTGGCCCTTGCCGGAAAGGGTTTAACAAGTCGCCAGGTTTTACCTGTTTTTTTGAATAATAAATCAGTCAGGTTTTTGCGCCTGATTTCTATAGTGTTTATTTTATTGATACTTTCTATGGTCAGATTCGTTAATGGTTTTTCCTTTTCATTTTTGTCCTTGCCTGGTTTGTAAAGCGCGACCGATATAAGCAAGGCCACAATTACTATCAAGCCAAGATTTATTAACCAGCGATTTTTCATGTCATTGTTTGCGGCGACGCCACCAGACAACAATCCCGCCAACAATCAGGCCAAGCGGTAAAAAGACCATAAAAATAGCGGCGATAATAATTTGCTCAGCCCCAGACAAGCTTAGGTTTGCATCAACGACGGTGCGTACCGGGATGCTCACATAGTCGTCATCACGGCTAATCCAGTTAACAATGCTGACGCCGAGATCAAGATTGCCGCCGTTAAGCAGGTAAGTATTAGAGAGAAAATCACCATCACCGATGACAACAATGCGTTGCTCGGGTTTGTCATCTTTTTTTCGGGTCATGGCAACACCCGTGGTGATCGGGCCGCGAATATCCCTGCCCTTGTTAAATTTCGACTTTTCTTTCAGCGGATCTGTTTCGAGCCATGCGGTCTCACGCGTGTCCAGGATTGGTGAGACTTGCCAGCCATTGGTTTTGGTATAGTCGAGCCCGGTTATGCTGGGAAATAATGTTTGATAATTTAAATTTTCCGTGATGACATGTTTGGGAAAGTTTGCCACTACGACGGCAGTTGCACTGCTGGTGATGACTTGTGAGACCGGATCAACCACGACGCCTTTTTGAAATTCAATTCCCAGTAGTTCGGCAAGCGGCTCGAGGCCGAGGAGTTCTCCCGGGTCACCCAGCCACAGCAGGTTGCCACCCTGGTCAATAAAATTACTAATTGCCCTGATTTCGCCAGGCAAGTAACGGGATTGTGGTGCCGATATAATGAGTGCAGTGGTATTGTTCGGGACTTGCGGGTTTTCTCCCAGCTGCAAAGTACGTGTTTTGAACCCCTTTTTGCTTAATTGTTCAGCCCAATTGGATAAATCATAATTGGCTTGTCCAACGGGGCTGCGCTCACCATGGCCGGCAATAAACAGTAACCAGCGTTCGCCACGATGGCCGAGCCGGGTCAGGGCGTTGGTCATTTCTTCCTCGGTCGGTTTGTTCAGTGTTTCCTTTGAATTTTCATAACTAATGACCATTTCACCATCAAACTTGATGCCGGCATCCCGGGTTCGCTGGGGGTCAGTATTGGGGTCAACAAACTCAAGGCTGATATCACTTTTGAGGCGGCTGTAACTGGCGATAAATTTTTTAATCGCTTCTCGCTGGCCGTCGGTATTGCTGGCATAAGCGGTAATCGTCAGGGGCTGGTTGAGCTTGCCAAGCAGGGTTATGCTGGCTTCGGATAATGAATTGCGACCGCTACGGGTTAAATCCCATTGGCTTTGATAGATTTGTGTTAACCACATTAACAAGCCAGTAATGACAATGGCCAGCAAGGTAAATACGGCCGTCGCGACACGGAGCTGGATGCGTGATTGAGAAGTGATGCGCATGTTAACCCCCGAGCCGGTCGCCTTCCAGGCGGCGCACACTCAACACGAGAAACAGGATTATTACCAGAAAATAATAGGCAACGTCAGCCGTGTTAAACACCCCTTCCAGGAAAGACAAGTAGTGACTAACAATTGATAGATAGGTCAGGGCGCCATTGTCCACAAACTCTGACCCCAGTTGCAGGATCCATAAAAAAAAGAGTGCACCAAACGTGCTGACTGCCGCCAGTGTCGGTGACTGGGTCAGGGTCGACATGAATAAACCAATGGCAGCAAAACTTGCCAGTAGCAGTATCAGTCCAAAAGCCGACATGAACAGTAAACCAAAATCCAGGGTACCGCCCAATAATAAAGACATGGGCATTAAAGTTAACATGGCAATCATGGTTAACAGGTAAGCCACGATACCAAAAAATTTACCCAGCACGATTTCTGTCATGGTGAGTGGGGCGCTGAGTAACAGGCTTAAGGTTTTGTTGCGACGTTCTTCACTGATTAGCCTCATGGTCAATAACGGGATCACGAATAACAACAGGATCGCGACCCAGCCAAACAACGGGGAGACCACGGCAGCGGTTAAACCCGCCGGATGGGGTTGGCGCATAAACGAATCAACGTCTGGATAAAAGGTAATGCCAAATATTAACTGGATGACGCCCAGGATCACCCAGGCCAGGGGCGAAAGAAACATATTGCGCAATTCTCTGCTGGCGATAATATAAATCAATTGTTCTTCCCCACTTCAGTTTCTTTTTCTGTATCGCTCCCGGATTTGATTTCGGAATGTTCGCTCGTTGTTAATTGTAAAAACACTTCTTCCAGTGATACACGACCGGGACGTAGTTCCCGCAAGCTCCAGTTATTTTTCACGGATAATTTCACCAGGGTATCTGTCGGGTCTTGCTCGGGCTTGAACAGGATGCGCCAGTATCCCGGGCTGGCTTCTTCGACCCCGTTGACACCAGGAATTTCGTTTAAAATATTTAATTGCGGCGTGTTAGAAAACGCAACCGTGATCGAGGCGCTCTTGAGCTGTTTTTGCAGGCCATCGATTGTATCAGTGAGTATCAGCTGGCCTTTGTTAATAATCTGGACACGATCACAGATGGTTTGTACTTCAGGCAGGATATGGGTCGAGAGTATAACGCTGTGATCCTTGCCCAACTCCCGTATTAGTTTTCGAATTTCGCGAATCTGGATGGGATCAAGACCGACAGTGGGCTCATCGAGAATAACCACTGGCGGCATATGAATAATGGCTTGTGCCAGGCCAACCCGTTGCTGAAACCCCTTGGATAAATTGCCAATAAGCCGCCGACCCACTTCCGTTAATCCGCATTTCTCCTTGGCGGCATTGCGGGCACTGGTTCGTTTATCCCGGTCGATGCAGTTCAGGGCAGCACAGTAGTCGAGATATTCATCGACGGTGAGTTCTTTATATACAGGTGGTTGTTCCGGCAGGTAACCAATTGCGCCCTTGGCGGCCCGTGGGTCTTCAAGCAAATCGTGGCCGGCGATGGTAACCGCGCCCGCCGTGGGCGCCAGGTTGCCGGTAATGACCTGCATGGTGGTGGTTTTGCCCGCGCCATTGGGGCCAAGGAATCCCAGCACCTCACCTTTACGCATGGTGAAGCTAATGCTATCCAGGGCAGCAAGCTGACCGTAATAGCGGGAGACTTCCTTTACTTCAACGAGTATTTCGTTATCCATATCCATATTTGGCCGTGAGCCGGGTTTGTCACGCATTAAAAGTTGGGCAGCGCATTAAAGAGTCGGGACTGTTTTTTGTCAATGCATTTGTTTGGTTAAAATCAGTTCCTGGTTCCTGGTTCCTGGTTCCTGGGTACAAGTATGTAGCCGTACAAAATTTTTATCTGTGATCCCGTTCCATGATCTGACGATATAATAACAACGCCTCGCCAGGCTCGCCCTGCATTTCCAGCACCTGTGCCATTAGAGATTGAGTTTGTCCGTCGTAACCAAATTGGGCGGCACGTTTCAGGTGGGTTAAGGCAATCTCCAGCTCGCCCTGAAGTAAACGCAAGCGTGCATAACTATTGAGCAGGCCGATGGAATCCGGATGGTCAGCCAGCCATTTGTCACATTGTTTAAGTTGCAGGCTTATGTCACCTGGTTTTATCTCACCATATAATCGCACCAGGGATTCCTGCCAGTTTTCATTGAGTGCCCGGCGCAGGGTTTTCTCGGCTTCATCAAATCGTTGCTGGCTCATGAGTTGGCGACAGTAGGCCGCCACGATTCCCGGCCGTTGTTGCAGGTTCTGCGGGATAGATGACCAGACGTGATTGAGTATGTTCTCACCTTCTTGCGGTAACGGGGCTGCGAGTAGGCCCATGTGTGCCAGTGACTCCTGGTTAACAAGCTGTTCAGTGAATACATTATATTTTGATTGCAGTTCACGGGTCAGGGTCGCCAGGCTGGGCCAGTCACCCAGGGCCTTGTGAGCATTCGCTAACTGTATCAATGTCGGCACGTGTTCTGGCCGTTGAGATTTCAAGTCGGTCAGAATGGCCAGGGCCTGTTCAAATTGACCGGCTTGTTGTTGCAACAGTGCCTGCATCATACTGATTGTGAAACTGTTTTCAGGACACTCTTTTAGTGCCTGTTGAATGTACTCATCGCGTTTTTCCGAATTGTTTTGCAACTGGCTGGCAAATGCGGCACCCAGGTAATGGGCCAGGGGAAAATCGCTGCCACGAATATCAGAGATCAGGCTTGCTTCTGCCTGCAACCAGTCTGCTTCAGCCAGGTTAATCAAACCATTGGTCAGGGCCTGTCGGGATTTCTGGAAACGACGATTACGGCGCCAGTGATCAACCTGTTTCGGGATAGTCCACGTCCGGTAGGTGATGTAGCCGCTGACATAAACCAGGATTATAAAAAGAATGGCAGCAATAACAAAAAAAGAAAGTGTTAATTCCACACTCCACGGCGGCCTGACAAATAATACATAACCCGGATCATTGATGGCGAGTAGCGTTGCCGAGATAACAATGAAAAAAATTACCAGCGTAAAAAGTATAATTCTCATTGGTCTTTTTTAGTATCCGGGGCGAGTTTCTCGACACCAGTTTTTTTGCCAGTACTGAGGTTGTTGCCTTTGTTCTTGCGAAAGCGACGAACCTGTTCCAGTGAGCCTGAGATATCCGGTAGCGAGAGCACGATTTGTGTTTTGGCAAGCTGATCGAGTTCATTTAATACTGCGACCACGCTTTGGGCGTCGGTATCAAAATTTTGCTTAACCCATTTTAGAGAATCTGCCAGATTTTGCTGGTAAACAATATCATTGCTGGCCAGTAACGCCAGTTGCGCACCATATAAGCGAAGGCGGAGATTTTCACGAACAATATAAGCTTGTTCAGCTGTCAGTAATGGCTTGTAGTGTTCGACATCATTGCGGGTCCTGATTCTGAATAGCGAGAGCAGGTCTTGCCAAAGTTCTGCCAGGAATGATTTTTGTTCTTTTATTTTTTTATCTTCGGATCCGGTGCTTTCTGTTTGCGTGCCAGGCTGTTCGTTATCATTTTCTACTTTAGCGTTTGTTTCCGTGCTAATGGGCAAAGCGTCCACCTGGTTGGCAATGGTGCCAAGACGGATTGCCAAACCCGGCACATCTATTTTTTCCAGTGATTCAAGTGTCGAGATTTCTTTGGCAATGGTTTTCCTGATGACCAGGAATTTTGGTTGGGCCAGAAGTTGTAACTGGTAATCAGCACCACGCAGTGCAGCCACCGCGGTATTAACGTCGCGCGCCAGCTGCAGGCGGTTATTGGCAATCATTAACAGGTGTTCAGTTTCAGAGATGGCCCAACTGGTTTGGTCGCGACCAAGTTCGGAGCGGAGTTTATCCAGGGACTGCTCAAAGATCTTTCTGGACGCTTTATTGTCAGTCACCTGTGTTTCAATGGCAGTTAACCGTGTCTGAGCGGCCTGGTCGAGCTGGTTAACCTGTTCGACCAGGCCAAGAAAATCGTCTTCCAGGGTGTCGCCAGGACCCTGGACAAAATACCAAAGATAAGCGGCCAGTATCAGTGCCGACAAAGACAGGATTAATGAGAGGCCGCCAGAGAAACTCGATGACCGATGATCATTATTTTTAGACCTGACAACGGTATCTGAGCTGATTTTTTCAGGTTCTGCTTTTTCAGGTTGAGCCATATGCTTGTGCCATATTTTAAGAATCCAGGGTTGAATATTTATTTAATTACTTTTATTTTTCTTTTGCCAGGCCATCATACTATCAATAATGGCCTCATTGCTTGCTGATTTTGCCAATATTATGTCGGCTTTAAAACCCAGTGTTTGGCACACGTCAGAAATGCGCTGACTGACAACAATAACAGGCAGGTTTAAAACCAGTTCCGCATTGTTTCCCAGTATGGTCACAAGGTTGCGTGCCGCATCGCTACTTGTAAAACTGATAATATTAATATTGTGGTTTCTTAGCTTGTTAATCAGCGTTTCAGGATTGGCTTCAGGAATAGCACGCTCATAACATTCCGCATAAACTACGTGGGCGCCGCGTTGACTTAATTCATTTTTTAGTTTGTTGCGGCCGCCATTTCCCCTGAAAATGATAATGCGTTTATTCTGTATGTCCTGGAGTGCGGGTAAGGCCAGCAATGATTCACTATTAAAGTTGTCTTCTGGCGCCAGCTGGCATTGATAACCCGCTGTTTTTAACGCCGCAACCGTGCCGGCACCGACAGCGGCCAGCTTGATGGTTTTTGGAATGTCCCCAATCGCGCCCGAGATAGCTTCAATACCATGGATAACGGCATTCGGACTTATAAAAAAGAGATAGTCGCAGTCGGGCAGTGTTTTGATTGTCTCCAGCAAATCGATGCTTTTTTTTACTGGTTTTATCTCAATAGTTGGAAAGCCGTAAGCCGTTCCGCCAGCAGACTGTATTAAATCCATGAGTTGACCGGCCTGGTGGTCTGGCCTGGTGACCAATATGGTGGCAGGTTTAACGGCTGGCATAGTGTTTTATCTCTATATTTATTTTTTGGTTTTATCTTTTTAGGGAAATGCTGATCAGTATATATTCGTCATTCCGACCGAAGTGGAGGAATCTTGTCACTTCCTGAGACTACTGAAGTTCCATGGGTTGAGATCTCTCGGCAACTCGATTGCTGTTCCCGACGCAATTCTACATCCTCCATCTGACCGCCAGGGACGGCGGGAATGCAATAGG
>QIGL01000017.1 GCA_003228915.1 Acidiferrobacteraceae bacterium | reverse complement strand
CGCCTGACCTGAAAATAGTTCAGATATTTCAACCAAGATTTTCATATGAATAAACCCTGGCAAAATAATCAAGAACGCGGCAGTGTATTTGCGATGCGGCTAATTACCTGGATTGCATTAATTATTGGCAGGCCGATTGCGAGGCTGTTGTTATTTCCTATATGTTTTTATTTTTACATTTTTATACCGGGCGCCAGAAGGGCATCAAATAAATTTCTAACAAGGGTGTTTCATCGCCCCGCGAGAATGAGTGAAGTGTTCAGGCATTTTTACTGGTTTGCATCAACCATACTCGATAAAGTTTTTATGTTTAAGGGAGATTGCAGAAAATTTGAATTAAATAAATATGGTGTCAGTGTATTGCGTGACGTTGCTGCCAGGAATGGCTGTCTGTTTATGGGGTCTCACCTTGGCAGTTTCGATATTGTCCGTATTAGTGGCACCAGGCGCTGGAATATGATCTTCAATATAATGATGTACGAAGATAATGCCAAAAAAATGCGCAAGGTTACCGCCAGCCTGTATAAAAATATTCACGTGAAAGTGCTGCCAATTGGTGGCATTGACAGTTTAATCAGGGCGAAAGAATGTGTCGACAGGGGAGAGATGCTGGCAATACTGGCTGATCGAACATTAAGTGGCGATAAAACTGTTGAAGTAGATTTCATGGGCGACAAAATTCAGCTGCCAGCAGGACCGTTCCTGACTGCCGTGGCATTAAAAACACCGGTCATCCTGTTTTTCCCGCTCTATATGGGTGGCAATCGATACGAGGTTCACTTTGAGCTTTTTAGTGAACTTATAACGTTGTCCCGGGGCAATCGTGACAAGGATCTGCAGCAATGGGTGCAACGATATGCCAACCGGCTGGAACATTACTGTCGTTATGCGCCTTATAACTGGTTTAACTATTTCGATTACTGGCAGAATGACTTGCAGTCAGATTCATCACAAAAAGATAGCGCTGACGAACCTAAGACTGCGCAAATCCAGTGAGGTTATTAATTTTAATAAATTTTTTGCTTGCTGCTTTATTTGCACCAGTCTGGGTGCTGGCAGCAGCCGACAATTTTACCCTTGATTCACTTATGAAGTTGCTGGCGAGCAAACAGGAATCAAGCGGTAAATTTATTGAGCTTAGATATAACAGCCTGTTAAAAAATCCTGTACGTATCACGGGCAACTTATTTTATAAAAAACCGGGCCTCTTGATTAAAGAGAACCTTACACCGGTAGCAGAAACGTTAAAAATTAATGGTGATAGCATAGAGTATACAAGACTGGAAAATGGAAAAAAAATTACCAGGACCCTGGCTATTGAGGACTTTCCATTTCTGAAAACTATGACATTAGGCTTGAGAGCAACATTTGCGGGTGATTTGAACAGTCTAAAAAATCATTACAAAGTAACCTTTACCGGTAACAGGCCAGGCTGG
Organism: Acidiferrobacteraceae bacterium; assembly: GCA_003228915.1. GTDB lineage: Bacteria > Pseudomonadota > Gammaproteobacteria > Acidiferrobacterales > SZUA-150 > SZUA-150. Next base: position 11,048 of record QIGL01000017.1, on the reverse strand, counting down.
CGACTTGTACTGGCAAGCAATGTAGTCGAGACAGATCCTGATAAATTGTTCGATAATATTGTCGGTAAACTGGTCATATCAGGATCCGGTGACAATTTTAAAAAAATTGAAATATTTGATCAGGAAAATGACCGGACAGTAATAAATATCTCTCCATTGTGAATACTGCTGAAATAAAAAAGCGCGCTCTTATATTTTTTGTTTACCTGCTAGCCGTTATTACGGGTTTATTTATTGTCTTCCGATATATGGAAGTTAGCAGCGACATGAGCGCATTTTTACCCCAGGGCGCGACTCAAATACAAAAAATACTTTTTACGCAGTACCGACAGTCTGCAAATAGTCGTGCGGTTATGATAGGCATTGAGGGTAATGACTCAGCGCAACTGATCAGGATCAATAAAAAAATATCAGGCAGGTTAAAACAGTCCGGGTTATTTTCCGCTGTTGATAATGGCTTGTCTTCACTGCCACAAAAAGAAGCCAGTTTTTTATTCAAAAACAGGTTTATTTTGAGCAACACAACAGGCCCTAAAAATTACCAGGTTGATTCACTGCGGTCACACCTGGAACAGAGATTGCAAGACTTGTCATCTGCATTGGCTCCCATGATCAAGAAAACATTACCGAGGGACCCCGCGGGAGAGTTTGAGAACGTGTTAACTAGCTGGCGCGGTAACCTGGAAATAAAAAAAATAAACGGCATTTATTTTTCAAGCGATAACAGGCGCAGCCTGATACTTGCGATGCCTGGCGCCAGCGCAACAGATATTAATAACCTGCAAAAAGCGATCAACGTAATAAAGACTGCCTATCTGGATGTTGAGCATACGGGTACTGAGCTTCTGTTATCGGGCCCGGTTATTATTGCGCTTTCAGCTAGTGAGAAAATTCGCGGTGATGTAAAAATTTTAAGCTTATTGGCAACAATAATTGTTATAGCTTTTTTATATCTTGCCTTCGGTAATTCTAAAGTTGTCCTGTTAAGCGCGGTACCACTGGCCAGCGGTATGCTCGCCGGTGCTGCTACGGTTACATTTTTCTTTGATTCAGTACATGGGATAACAATCGCCTTCGGCGCGACCCTTATCGGTATTGCCGTTGATTACCCGATGCATTTTTTCAGCCACCTGGACGGCACTAAAACACCGGAAAAAGCGATAGGCCATATATGGCGAACGCTTAGATTGAGTGTACTGACCACAATAATTGGTTTTTCTTCACTACTTTTTTCCGGTTATAGCGGGCTGGCGCAGTTGGCAATTTTTTCAATTTCCGGCATTGTTGCCGCGATTCTTGTTACTCGATTTATACTCCCCGGAATATTGGCCGCTAGTGCTCATTTCGAAATAACTACGCCAGCATTACAGTCAAGTATTAAGAACCTGGCAATTAAAGCGGGCCAGTTATGGCCAGCACTGGTTTTATTACTCGTGGTTGCACTGGTTATCCAGGTTAACAGGAGTAATATTTTCAGTGATACCGAAAACAGGATCTGGAACGATAATCTCCAGGCCTTAAGTCCGGCTTCAGAACAACAATTATTACTTGATAAAAAACTCCGGAATGATTTAAATTTTCAATACAGCAATGAGATAATACTGATCACAGGTGTCACTCAAGAAACTGTATTGCAGTCTGGTGAAGGACTTGTTAAAGAGCTGGATAAACTGGTGGAGCAGGGCGTACTTGACAGTTATGAAGCTATCTCGAAATATTTACCAAGCAAAGAACTGCAAGCCGCCAGGCTGGCACAACTTCCTGGCGAACAGGTATTGAAAAATAATATTCGAAAAGCAGGCAGGGGCCTGCCCTTTCGTGAGAATTTATTTAATCCATTTCTTCGAGATATCGAGCAGGCGAAGAACATGGACCTGTTGTCCCTGGATTCTTTTTCCGGGACTTTATTGTCAGAAAAGCTCGCACCACTATTATTTGAAAGTAATGGTAAAAATAAAAAAATCTGGGTGGCCCCGGTATTACTTTTTGAGTTAAAAGATCCCGAGAAAATTAAACTATTAGCAAAAAAATATTCTGGCTCATATGTTAATCTTGCGCTTGAAACAAAAAAAATCATGGCCGACTACAGAATTCGTGGACTAAAGGTATTCAGTTTTGGTGTATTAGCGATTATTTTTGTACTTTGGCTGGGGCTGGGTTCTTTGCCCATGGCCGCCGGAATTTTAGCCATCCCGTTTTCGGCACTATTAGTTGATTCGGCGGTGCTTTCGTTGCTGGGAATTGGGTTAACCATGTTTCATTTGGTGGCCATGTTACTGGTCGCCGGGTTAGGGATAGACTACGCATTATTTTTTAACAGGATACGATCCAATGCTAAAGAATGGGATACAACCTTTCCCGCTATCTGGAAATCCTGGCTGACCACGGTGCTTGTTTTCGGCAGTCTTATGATCTCGGATACGGCCGTACTGAAAGCGCTGGGCCAGACAGTAACATTGGGCGTTACGCTGTGTTTTCTATTTGGGCTAATCTGGTCAAGAAGGTTTTCATCGGCAACGGTATCACGGTAGTATTGAGCTCATAAAATACTAACCCAAATCTATGAAACCTCTCAGAATTTCTGCCTATACAGTTACCAGCGCCATTGGTGTTGGCCTGCATGCCAGTTTCAATTCCATACGTGATAGAACAAGTGGCCTGAAACCCTGTAGCTTTGAGCCACGCCTCGATACGTTTAGCGGTATGGTCGCCGGTCTTGAAGCATTGCCTGTCCGGGGAGAACTATCTGTATTTGACTGTAGGAATAACCGACTGGCGCAACTAGGTTTGCAGCAGGATGATTTTGTTGCGAAAGTTGACAGGGCACGAAAAAAATACGGATCCGACCGCATTGCCGTCATACTTGGTACCAGCACATCCGGTATCCAGGAAACGGAGCTTGCCTATGTTAATCGAGACAAGAAGACTGATTTGTTGCCCGAGAGTTTTAAATATGCAACCACGCATAATCTTTACGCGACCAGTAATTTTGTTCGACGTTATCTGGGGCTGACTGGCCACACGAGCATGATCTCAACTGCCTGTTCTTCAGCAGCCAAGGCTTTTGCCAGTGCCTGGAGATTAATGAACGCAGGCTTGTGTGATGCCGCTGTCGTCGGTGGAGTCGATAGCCTGGCGCTCAATACATTATATGGATTTAGCTCCCTTGAGCTGGTGAGCACAACACCCTGCCGGCCTTGCGCACAAGATAGATCGGGAATCTCAATAGGTGAGGCGGCAGGATTTGCATTACTGGAATGGCCAGAGCAATCAGATAACACCAGTGATTATTTTCTCAAAGGTTATGGTGAAAGCTCAGACGCCTACCATATGTCAACACCGAGGCCCGATGGTTCTGGCGCAGCCATGGCCATGGGGGCTGCGATCAAGCGGGCGGCTATCGAGCCAGCAGAAATTGACTATATAAACATGCATGGCACGGCCAGTGATGTGAATGACTCAATGGAAGACAAGGCGATCACTAGAGTTGTTGGTACCACGACGCCATGCAGCGCAACCAAAGGCTGGACCGGACACACGTTAGGTACAGCGGGCATGCTGGAAGCGGCTATTTCTTTACTGGCGATGGAGCATGGATTAATACCTGGCACCCAGAATACGAAAACCATTGACCCCGCCTTTACCAGTGAAATTCTCCTGGAGAATCGTCCGGCAGAGTTACGTAATGTGTTGAGTAATTCTTTTGGTTTTGGTGGCAGCAATTGCAGCTTGTTGTTTGGCAAAGGTGGTGATTGACAGTGGCTGATTACTACCTATCAGGACTAGGTATTTTTGGTGCCGGGCTGGTCGGCTGGCAAACCAGCAAGCCTGTCCTTGCTGGTCGTGAAAAATATGTTTTAGCAGATTTACCAAAACTGGCGCCCGCAATATTACCTGCCGGCGTGCGCAGGCGGGCAGGTAGCTATATTCGCCTGGCGGCTGAAATCGCTACTGAGGCAGTCGCTGCCTCCGGACTTGATCCATCCGGGTTAGCCAGCGTTTTCACCACAACAGAAAGTGATGGCACTATTACAGATGCTATTTGTCGCGCCATTTGTGAAGCGGAGCCGGCGGTGTCGCCGACACTGTTCCATAATTCTGTTACTAATGCGCCAGCTGGTTACTGGTGTATGGCCGTGCAGTCGATGAAACCTTCAACCAGTATCGCCGGTCATGAGGGTGCATTTTCAGTGGGCCTGATTGAGGCCTGCTTACAAATCGATACTGAATTGAATGACATGCTTTACGTATGCCATGATGTCACGATGCCTCATCCTATAAGCAAGGTTGCCAATATTAAATCTGATTATGGCGCGGCCATGGTACTTACGGGCGAACAAAAGAAAACCAGCCTGGCAGTTATAAACCTGGAAGTGATTCCAGGATCAAAAACTTTAAGCGAGGTTGGCATCAAAGCCATTGATGAAATTCGCACGGGAAACCCGGCTGCCCGGTGTTTGCCGTTACTGGCGCAAATTGCCCGTAATGAAAGTGGCAGCGTTGTTCTTCCTTATAATGATTTTCAGCATTTGCAAGTAACGGTCAATCCATGCAACTAATATTATGCAATTAGACAGAACACAAATTTGTCAGCGTATCCCCCATGCGGGCGATATGTGCTTGCTGGATAAAATGCTGGCCTGGGATGAGAGCCATATAAAGTGCAGCGCAAAATCTCATTTAAATAACGCTAATCCGCTCAGGACGGGGAACACTTTAACTATCATGGCTGCAATTGAATATGCCGGGCAAGCCATGGCCTTACATGGCGGTCTTATTGCTGCAGAAGGACCGGACGGAAATCGACCTCGTAAAGGCTACCTGGCCAGCTTACGAAACATTGTTGTCAATCACCAGACCCTTGATGATTTACCAGGTGATCTATTGATTGAGGTCGAGTTATTAATGGGGGACAGTGACAGTTCGCTTTATGCCTTTTCAGTTAGCACAGCTAATGCTTTGGTGATTTCCGGTCGGGCTGCTGTCAAATTACTCGAGGAGATGGAAACTTGAAACGGGCGCTAGTAACAGGCGGGAGCGGCGGTATCGGCGCCGCCATATGTCGCCGGCTTGGGGCATCCGGTATCCATGTTTATGTTCATGGTCATGCCAATAAAGACAAGGCCGATAGCATTGTTGGCGAGATTAAGGGTTCTGGGGGTTCCGCAGAAAGCATAATATTTGATGTATCCGATGTGGGGAGTTGCCAAAAAAACCTGGAGACAATCCTGGAAAATGGTCCGATCCAGATTTTAGTGAACAATGCCGGTATCCACGATGACGCCCCCCTGGCCGGAATGACGGCGGTGCAATGGCAAAGTGTGATCGATGTTTCGCTGGGCGGATTTTATAATGTCACCCAGCCATTACTGCTGCCGATGATGTCTACCCGTTGGGGCCGGATTATCAGCACGGCGTCGGTGGCGGCCCTGAAAGGAAATCGTGGCCAGGCAAATTATGCCGCCGCCAAGGCGGGGTTGCTGGGGGCCAGTAAATCACTGTCCCAGGAAATACTTTCCCGGGGCATCACGGTGAATGTGGTTGCACCCGGGATCATCGCATCATCTATGACAGACGACCTGTTCACTAAAGACCAGATCAAGGCAATGGTGCCAGCCCATCGAGTCGGCAGGCCCGATGAGGTGGCTGCCCTGGTGTCATACCTGGTCTCCGATGAAGCGGGTTATGTATCAGGTCAATGTATCTCGATAGATGGCGGTATGACCTGATTTAATGCCCTGGCTTAAATATCAAACCACATATGTCATTAAAAACAATTTTTCTGATTGTGAAACAGCTCACAGTTTTATCTTTATTTACTGATACCATAGCTATATTGTTAAACAGTTAGAGCAAATCATACATATAAGGAGACCCTGATGACTAAACGAATCTTGACCAAAAGAATTTTAACCAAAAGAATTTTACTCGGACTTTTCATGCTTCCACTGGTAGCACTATTGTTACCACCTGTGACTGTCGAAGCAAAACCGCGCCTGGAGCCGGTCTACAAACCCGCGTCCATCTCTGTCAAAGGTATGTCAAAAAGCCAGGTTGAAAAAGGAATCAAAAGAGCGCTGTACAAAAGGGGCTGGCAAGCGAAAAAGATTAATAGCGGCCTGATTCGGGCGACCTATATCAAGGCAAGCAGAAAAACTTCTCTCAAGGCCGTGATCAATATTCATTACAGTAGCAAATCAATTCGAATCAATTACTATTCTTCAAAAGGATTTAGTTATGACAAGGCTGCCGGCATCATCCATAGAAGGTTTAACGGCTGGGTAAAGAATGTCGAAAAAGATTTAAAACTGGAATTTAACGATTTTTAGGGGAAAATTTAATAATGCGAAAATATCTCTCACTGCTGGTAATAATTTTGCTTACGAGTGTTGCGTTTCAGGCGACTGGTTATGCAGGTAGCAAGCTAAAGCCAATCTATAATCCGCCAGTAATGAGTCTTGATGGAGATTCGTCAAAAGCTGCAGTTGCCGAGGCCATTCAGCGAGCCGCTGCCAGTAGAGACTGGCGCATCAAGCGACTGGGCAAAAGTACACTCAAGGCTACCTATAAAAAGACAGGCAAGGTAGGGTTGGTTTACAAGGCAGTGCTTACGATTACGTATAGTTCAAAAAAAATCACCATGAAATACCGGGGTAGCCGCGATTTACATTACCAGAAGGAGTCCCAGCTAATTGACCATTATTATAATAGTTGGGTGAAAAAACTGGAAAAACAAATCTGGAAAGAAGTTAATCGATAAAAATGTTTTTTACCAAACGGGCTATAAAAAGGGAGGCATTGCTTCGCTACTGCCCCACATAAAAATACTAATGTGCGTTAAAAGTCCTTATGACTGCTATATCATGATACTGACCATGTCAGGATATGAAATTCCAAAACAGGAAACACGTCATACCCGCAAAAGCGGGTATCCAGCAAGTAATTGATTAGGCTACAAACCAGAATGACTGGATTCTGACCGTCAGGAAGGCGGAAATGCAATAGAATTGTCGGGAACAATTCTTGCCCGCTTTCACCCCAAGAGTACTTTGTCACTTCGTTCGGGCGCGCGGAATGACAGAATTGTGAGACTGCGCCTCTTTTTTGTTTTTACAGCCCGTTTTTATTGTTTGAAAATTAAACCCAGCGCGCCGAGCGGGTCATGATTTTTGAAGTGAACGTCATGGCTTTTTTAACAATGGCTGGAAAGGTTGCCGCCCCGGCTTGTAAGGCAGTCGTCGCATGATGGACCTCATCTTCACGCATTTGTTTGAGAATAAGCCGACTCTTTTGGTCATTTTCAGAAAGTTTGGCCAGGTGTTCATCCAGGTGCCTGACGACCTGTTTTTCTGTCTCGACAACAAAGCCCAGGCTCCAGCGATCACCGGCCAGTCCAGCCAGGGCACCAATAGCAAAGGAACCGGCATACCAAAGCGGATTTAAATAACTCTTGTGGGTACCCAGTTCGTCAATGCGATCTTCGGTCCAGGCAAGGTGATCGTTTTCTTCTGCAGCCGCTTGCTCCATTTTTTCACGGACATTGGGTAATCTCGCCGTCAGCGCTTGCCCCTGGTACAGGGCCTGGGCGCTTACTTCGCCAGCGTGATTAATGCGCATGAATTGTCCGGCCAGGATTTTCTCGTTTTGTGAAAGGTCTGGTTCTTTTAAACCATTGGCCGGATTAGCGCGCTCGGCCCTGGGGGCCGGTCCGAAGGTGGTTCGCAAGGCATCGTCTATTGCGGTTATAAATATATCCAGCGGTGAGTTTTTACTGAATAGATCTTCGGGCACGTCTTTAGTCTTCATTGTTTTTCACCCCCTGTTTTGAGTTGTCTGGCCAATAAGGTGACAGGATGAACGACCTCGATATGTTCATTCAGGCCCTGAAGACCTGCCTGTAAATTCGTTGCGCAACCAAGATTTGAGGTAACAATAATATCAGGAAGTGCCGGTAGTTTCTTAACCATAGCCCGTACTTTATTGTCTCGCAATTTTTTGGCCATGACTGGTTGGCGAAACATATAATCTCCGGCACCTCCACAACATTGTTCATTTTCAGGCATGGGCTTAATTTTGGCCGCTGGTATTAGTTTCAGTAAATCATAGACAAATTTCTCAGCTGCCAGGGGGTAACGTAATGAGCAAGGCTCATGAACGGCTATCACACCTTCATAGGGTTTAAATTTTAAACCCTGAAAATTTTGCTGGCTCAAAAAAGTCGATACATCCAGCAAGTTGATGTCATTACCTTTGTGATGTGCCAGGTCTTCATAAAGTTCAGCCGTACAACCACTGACACAAGAAACCACTGTTTTTATGTCAGCAGGGAAAGCAGCCTGAAATTCATTAATAGTTGAGTCGCTGAGACCGCCACAGCATAACGGCCTGTTTGCTGTGACCAGCTCGATATTCAAGGCATTAAAAATCTGCTTAATTGAATGGCTGGTTTGGTTATCCAGCGATTTACTCAGACATCCAGTAAATAATCCAAGGCGCAAACTCGGCTTGGGAAGTTTTGATATATAACCCTGTTGCTCGAAAGATGGCTGGCCGGTGGGTAACAGTGCGTCAATGTCGTCGAGCTGCAGTAGCCTCAGCACCCTGGTTTTTTGCAAACACCAGCGAAGACCGCTTTTTGTGTAAATTGTCACCAACAGAGAATAGGTTTTTGGATTTCTGGCCAAATAAAGAATAACGCGAACTATCGCGCTTAGCTCTGTTCTGGAATGGGAGGATTTTTTTATGATGGAGCGAGTTGCCAGCATCATTTCTCGGAATCCTACGTCTGACGGGCAGGCGCGCTCACAGGCCCGGCATAAAAGACAGCCCGCCAGGCTTGTGAGCAGTTGTTTGCTTGCCGGTAATGTATTTTCGGCCAGGGCCTTGGCAAAGGATATGCGACCGCGGGGTGACTGGGCTTCACGCCGGCTTTCGTTAAAAGTGGGGCAGGCAGTCAGGCATAAACCACAAAGCACGCACTTATTGGCTTGTTCCAGGATGATTTCGTTGAGCGTCGGTTGCGGCATGCCGGGATTGTACATGAGACCTACTGAGGGGTGAGAAAACCGCAGGGACCAGGGGCCATGAGCCAGGGACTAGAAACTCGCCACTCGTTTCTTGTTACTCCAACAGCAGGCGACTGACGATTTGCCCATTTTGCAGGTGTGTTTTGATGATTTCTTCGATGTCCTGCTCGTTCTGGTAGCGATACCAGGTGGCTTCTGGATAAACCACGAGGGCAGGTCCCATGGCACAACGATCCATGCAGCCGGCGGTGTTGACCCTGATGCCTCCCTGGCCAGTCAAATCGAGTTCCTTGATGCGTGCTTTCATGTGGTCACGTAGAGACTGGGCATGATGGTTACCACAACACGCTCGGCCAGACTGACGTTGGTTGGTACAGAAGAACAAGTGGTACTTATAGAACGATTTCATCACGGGGCACGAGTCTAGCAGGTAATTAATTTTCCGCACAAGACTGCACTGTGACTAGTCCCTGGTCCCTGGCTCAAAGTGAACACTAACTTCTCAGGTACTCCTAAAAATATAGGCAAAGTTGGCTTGCCTTCTTTTCCTCAGTCTTTTCTGCCCCTGAATATCTTTACTAAAACAGCTACTTAGACGATATGGTCAACTATCACTTGACAAAAAAGGATCTATATTAGATAATACTTATATTAGAGTATTCTAATGAATACAGCCTAACCTTAGAACGACAGGCGACACGAATACGTACGATTGTAATGGCTCCTCCATCCTCCTAGTGATGGTTCTGGCGTGGTTTCTTAACCACGCCTTTTTTTTGCCCCGTTTTTAACCAGTCAAAACAGCTTATATCCGCAAATTACGCAATTATCATGTTATGGTATCTTGCATCTTGGGGCTGCATTCTATAGTATCCGCGCTCGTTTCGAATGACCTTATTGAGCCCGAACGGACACCTGAATACGGACAAACCATCTAAAATGAAGACTATTTCTACGAAACCAGCAGAAGTGAGACGTGAGTGGTATGTGGTTGATGCCACAGACAAAATTCTGGGTCGATTGGCCTCGGAAGTTGCGTTCAGACTGCGTGGCAAACACAAACCAGAGTTCACCCCCCACGTTGATACCGGCGATTATATTGTTGTGGTCAATGCCGAGAAGGTGAAGGTCACGGGCAATAAAGAGCAAAATAAACTCTACCAGCATCACACGGGTTTTCCAGGCGGTATAAAAACCATTAACCTGGCAAAATTAAGGATCAAGGCCCCTGAGCAAATCATCGAAAAGGCCGTCAAAGGCATGTTACCCAAGGGACCATTAGGGCGCGCCATGTTCAAAAAACTCAAGGTTTACAACGGCGCTGAGCATAAACATCAGGCTCAGGAACCGAAAGAACTCACACTTTGAATAAATTAATTAAACCAAGCTAAATATCATGACTGACAGCACACATTACGGCACCGGCCGACGCAAATCATCCACCGCACGGGTTTACATCACCCCCGGCAGCGGCACCATCACTATTAATAAGCGGGTGCTTGAGGATTATTTTGGTCGCGAAACCGCCCGCATGATTGTCCATCAGCCTCTTGAAACAGTGGATATGGTGAAAAAATTTGATATTAAGGTCAATGTTCGCGGTGGCGGTGCCAGTGGCCAGGCCGGTGCGATTCGCCATGGTATTACCCGGGCAGCCCATTACGAAAAGCGGGTTATGTGACCCGTGATGCCCGAGAGGTTGAACGTAAAAAGGTTGGCCTGCACAAGGCGCGTAAACGTCCACAGTACTCTAAACGTTAAGAAACCCCCGATTAATCCCTGAAGTGGCGCTGGTTGCGTTAAAAAGGAACTCGAAATGCTCATTTACTCCCGTGTAAATTCCGCGTTCTCGTTCCTTTTTGCCTTGCCATCATCCACTTGATGAATTAATCATAGGCTTCTTCAGTAAGAGGTAAGAATAGCCCCAAGCTTTTCGCCATTTTTATTGGGGGATCGTCTAGTGGTAGGACTGCGGACTCTGACTCCGCCAACCAAGGTTCGAATCCTTGTCCCCCAGCCAAT
>QIGL01000094.1 GCA_003228915.1 Acidiferrobacteraceae bacterium | reverse complement strand
ACCGGGTCACCAAGGGCCAGCCCATCGGCAAGGTCGGCTCATCAGGCCGCTCCACCGGCCCGCACCTGCACTTCGAGGTTTATCGCCAGGGTCGAGCCGTGGATCCCAGGGCTTATTTGGCGCGGCGTTAAGGCAATACCTGGCGACACTTCTCAGTTTTACACCTCTGATAATATCTAAACTGGTAATACCTATACCGGCAAACTCGACTGCATAGTGTGGCTGATGTTATATATTCTCCATGGCAACAACCCCAACCATTCCCTCTGTCATAATTGACAACATTGAGCGCGTACGAGCACAAATCTGTGAAGCTGCGGCCACGTCAGGCAGGTCCGGTCAGGACATACGCTTAATTGCTGTCTCCAAGACTCAGTCCCTGGCTGCCGTTCAGGCGGCCTTGTCTGCCAATCAAGAAGATTTTGGTGAAAATACCATCCAGGATGCCCGCAAAAAAATTGATCATTTGCTAAACAATACAGCTGTTTGGCATTTTATTGGCCACTTGCAGAACAACAAGACCAAGTATTTGCCCGGGAGATTTCAATGGCTACACACACTCGACTCCCTCAGCCTGGCCAAAAAAATTGATGGCTGTCTGGGCAAGTCAGGGCAAACACTATCGGTACTCATCCAGGTAAATGTCAGTAACGATCCTGACAAGTATGGTGTTGATAATAATTCTTTACCGGAACTAATTGAAACTATCCTCAATGAGGATCTCAAGCAAATTCAGCTAAAAGGTCTGATGACTATTGGCAAGCTGGGTGCAAGCCAGTCAGAACAAAAAACCGCTTTTGACTTGTTGCGCGAACAGCGAGATAAAATGGCAGAAAGTTTTGAACTGCCGTCATTTACTGAATTATCAATGGGTATGAGCGGAGATTATTTACTGGCTATAGAATCGGGTAGCACCATGATACGGGTCGGCAGTCGTATTTTTGGCGCGCGCAATAAACCGGAATAGTTAGCTGCTGTGACTGTCCCTGGTTATTTTAATTTTTAAAATAACTAAAAAAATAAATACGGCGGGTATCCAGATCCAGACAAGCTCGCTCTTGAGTACGTTCACCCCATGGGAAGATAAAAATCGAGACAGGTTTATGGTTGATACTTCCAGCGGCCTGAAAGAGAAAAAATATCTCTCGTTGTTAAACGGTGCAAAAAATGCAATACCTTTACCGCCATTTGTCAGCGCATCCAGCAAACCATGTGAGGCCATACTGAGAAATAGATAGGCCCATACCAGGAAAAATTTTCGATCCAGGGTGCGCACGAAAAAAACAGTGGCCAGCAGGCTGGTTAAAACTGCAAAAAAAATAGAATGGGTAATGCCGCGATGTCCCAATACGTGTTCATAGGGTATGCCTAGTTGAAAACTGAGCACGTCAATGTCCGGCAATATTGTCAGACCCGCACCAGTTAACAGAATTAATTTCCAGTTGGGCAAGTTCCGTATAGCGGGGCCTAGCGCAATGGCCACGATGGGGTGGGTAAAAATTGTGGCCATTAGCCAATATCCAGATAGTAATTAGTTTTAAGAAACTACCGCGAAAAAAGTTAATCTACAAGCGTCATGGCAAATAGTACATCGTTCTCTACCCAGATCTTGACTGCAATGCCTTTTGCCCAGGCGGTCACGGGTTTTTCTCCTTTATTGATATCGGGCAGTTTCCCAAAAATGTCCTGACGATATTCAGTCTCATAGAGTGTGTTAAGGACTGTGCCATTTTTACTTTGCAAGCGTAATTGTGCCGCGCTTATCCCTTGTATAGAGCAATACCGTCCGCCCAATAATTTCTCTGAAAGATCTGGCACCAGAGCCGTGCTAATTGGCTTGAATGTTAAATGGGTAAAATATTTCTGAATGCCATCAATTGTTGCAGTGTTTACTTCCAGCGGCTTGAGGTGTAAATGGTTGGCAACAACTTCTGAAGCAATGAGTTGCACCATGTCTTGCTCAGGATACGAAAAATTCTTGAGAGAAAATACTGCCACTAAAATTACCGCTGCGGCACCAGTTATGAGCGCCATTCTTGATCCTGGTTTCGCCGGTTCAGTTTTATTTTGTAGTTTCTGGAGCGCAGCAAGCTGGTTATCAGACAGTGCCGGTTTGTTGACTTTCTCCTGAATGACTAATTTTAATTGCTTTTTCATACTGCACCGCCCGAACTTAGAGTCCCAGAATTATCTTTTGCAAGTCTTTTTCTTAACCTGTGAATCCGGGAAAGTATTGTGCCCCGTGAAATTTCAAGTTGATCAGCTATCTGACTTGTTGAATATCCTTCCACGGCCCATAAAAATAATATCTCACGCTCCAGAGCATCGAGTTTTAACCAAACGGCATCAAGCTCTGAACTGGTGATTACCATTTCTTCAAGCAGCAGGTTGTCAGTATCAAGCTCAATCAGTTCTTCATCCAGCGTAGTATGGGGAAACCGTTTTTCACGGCGCGCCATATCTATAAAACGATTGTGGATTATTTTCAGGCTATAGGAAATCAGGGCCCCGGTCTTTTTTGGCGGTTTCAGCAAACAACTCTCGACTGCATCCTGAACCAGGTCATGGGCAGAATGTTCGTCTGCCGTAAGCACGTACGCATAACGATATAACTTTTGCAATTGAGAATTACTGAACATGGATGTCATCTTTGGGTTGCCGCATGATCCAGCCCTTGTTCGTCATAAACTGTAAATGATTACGTAATTGCTGATAAGTCATAGCAAATTTATTCGTCAAATGTGAAATCGTACAACCCTTCTCCAGCATGGGCAAAAGTATATCAACTAGCGACTGGAGCTTGCCAATCTTGACAAGATCGTTGTGTCGCAAAACCACCAGTTTCTGTAATGTGTCTGACATTTCTGTTTCGGTAACTACGTCTACCTGTATATAAGACGAACCAGCCCGGGTTTTGATTGCAGGGTATTTAAGTTTTTTTTATGGATAAGGAGCTTGAGGACTAATTATAATAATTTCCGGAATGAACCATTGCCAGGAAATGCTTCTGGAAACAATAGCGCTGAAAACAACTGTAGCCGCAAAATTAATTTTTATTGTTCACCTGGAAGGTAGATAAATACGCGGCCAGGATTATCAGCACACCACCGCCCCATTCCCGCAGCGTCATCATTTCATTGGTCAGCAACTGCTGTGATATTGCACCGACCACAATCTCAAATAATAAAATCACGGCAGACTGGTGTACCGGCATGTGGGTGACGCCGTATTGCACCAGGGTGGTCATGACTAAAATTCCAAAAATCCCGGTTGCTGCTGCCCCGCTTACCACTACCAGGTCCATCTCGGGGACTGGTTGTTGAAATATCACGATTAAAATCACTGCCATCACCACCACGCCCAGCCAACTAACCCCTAGCTTGGCCGCCAGGCTTACCGACTGTCCTTTGCGAACAAACAAATTAGAGATGGCGAAGGCCATACCAGAGGTAATGGCCAGCCAGTCAGCGGCATCGCTAGGCCAGGGCCAGCCCATTGCCGGCGACCAGAGCATGGTCAGGGCCCCGGCCATGGCTAAAACCAGTACTACCCAGCTGCGCCGGGTTAAACGTTCGCCCAAAAAATAATAACCAAGCAAGGTGGCCCAGACCGGTGCCAGGTAAAACAGCAATAATACCCGCAATATATTGCCATCCAGTATGGCCAGTACGAATGCGATATTGGTCCAGCCCGCGGCCAGCATAATGGGCCATAAAATAGCGGGTGACTGGGTGATCTCACCAAACTTTCGACCTGTTACCGGTAAACTGGCAAACAGTGTGAAACTATATATGAGTAGCGTCAGCCAGAGACCACTTAAACCCGTCTCTTCGAGCAGGCGCATGGGGTACCACACCAGGCCCCAGAGTGCTGCCCCGGCCAACAGTGCCAGGACGGACACTAATTTTCGATCGTGACTAGACCCAATCATTGGTTATCGTATAATCCGCCTGTATTTTTAAAGTAAGCAATTCCAGACCCAGCATGAATTCCATCATAAACCATGACATGAATAACAAAATCGCGAGTCTTCGGCCTTGCCCATTCCGGAAGCTCGCAAATTTGTTTGCGAACGTTACCGCACCTGTCGACAAAACAAAAATACTGCCTGCCCTGGGCGAACCAAAACACCAGTCGCCCCAGTTAGCATTAAATAAACTCGCAGATTCACTGGATTCATTGGCGCACTACCCCGTGACGCACGGTTTAAGTGAATTAACGGCGCAACAACCCGGGGCTGATTTTTACCTTTGGGCAGAAACACCAATCAATGACGAGGATTTTGCCCAGCAATTATATGCAAATGAGAATATAGTCGTGTTACCCGGCAGTTACCTGTCTCGCAATACCGAACAGGGTAATCCCGGCGCCAATCACATTCGCATGGCCCGGGTCGCTAATGTCGAAAAGAGTATCGATGCCACAAAACGCATTAAACGTTTTATTGAAACTATCTATACTATTTTATTTTATTAAATTATTTTATTAAATTTTTTTGGAGTAAGTAATGAGCGCCATCAAGCAAACGATTGAAGAAGCCTTTGAACAACGGGCAGAAATCACACCACGGAATGTAGATACCCATGTTAAGGATGCCGTACTTGAGGCTGTTGAGTTACTGGATACCGGCCAGGCCCGGGTGGCCGAAAAAATCGACGGTAACTGGGTCGTTAATGAATGGCTAAAAAAAGCAGTGCTATTATTTTTTCGCATTGAAGACAATGTTTTTATCAAGGGTGGTTTTACAAATTACTTTGATAAAGTGTCAGCTAAATTCGCTGATTACAATTCACGCAGCTTCCGGGATGGCGGTTTTCGAGTGGTGCCACCTGCCTCGGTACGCAAGGGTTCCTACATCGCCCCGAGCGTGGTGCTCATGCCAAGTTACGTCAATATTGGCGCTTACGTGGATACTGGCACCATGGTAGATACCTGGGCCACGGTCGGCTCCTGTGCCCAGATAGGTAAAAATGTACATTTATCGGGCGGTGTTGGTATTGGTGGCGTGTTGGAGCCCCTACAGGCAGCACCAACAATTATTGAAGACAACTGCTTCATTGGCGCCCGCTCGGAAGTCGTAGAAGGGGTCATCGTTGAAGCAGGCTCCGTGATTTCCATGGGTGTATTCATTGGCCAAAGCACCAAAATCCTTGATCGCAGCACTGGCGAAGTGAGTTACGGTCGGGTACCGGCCGGTTCCGTGGTGGTATCGGGGTCAATACCCGCCAAGGATGGCAGTCACAGTTTATATTGTGCCGTGATTGTTAAAAAAGTCGATGAAAAGACACGTGGTAAGGTGGGCATCAACGAATTGTTGCGCGATATTTAAATTTGCACGAAAGTCTTTTCTTTCAATACTGCGTTAAAAATCAGCTCAGAATGCTGAGAATTGATATGTTAGTCGCTCCCGTCCATCCATGGGCTACGCGACATAAGGTCATCCTGACCTTAAACTCCGCTTGTGTACTGATTTTTGCCTTGCCAAATAAAGATATATAATCAAAGCCAGTCTATAATTCAGGGCAATCCGTGCAATGGTCTCTATGAAAAATTCAATTCCTAAATTTTATGTCTGATCCTACCCTCGATTTAACCCGGGCCCTGATCGAACGGCCTTCGGTGACACCTGATGATCAGGGTTGCCAGGACTTAATGATTTCCCGGCTTGAAGCCATGGGTTTCCAGGTAAAACGCTTGCGATTTGGCGAGGTGGATAATTTCTGGGCCTGGCGCGGTAAGGGCAAGCCCCTGGTTTGTTTTGCCGGTCATACCGATGTGGTGCCCACGGGCCCGGTACAAAACTGGACCTCGGGTCCCTTTTCACCAGAGATCAGGGACGGCTATCTCTATGGCCGTGGCGCCGCCGATATGAAGGCATCCCTGGCAGCATTCATTACCTCAATTGAGTCCTTTGTGGCCAAACATGATAATCACGCGGGCACCATCGCCCTGCTCATAACCGCCGACGAAGAAGGCCCATCCGTTGATGGCACGGTTAAAGTAGTCAGCTGGCTGGAGAAAAATGATATAAAAATTGATTACTGCCTGGTGGGCGAACCTTCCTCGGAAAAAGAATTTGGTGACGTCATCAAAAACGGCCGTCGCGGTTCGCTTAATGGCAAGCTGGTGATCACGGGAAAACAGGGCCACATCGCCTATCCCCATTTGGCTGAAAATCCAATCCATATGGCGCTACCGGCCCTGTCTGAATTAACCAATATGGTCTGGGATACTGGTAACGAATACTTTCCAAGCACCAGCTTCCAGATTTCCAATATCGAGAGCGGCACCGGGGCCGAAAATGTCATCCCCGGGACCATTGAAATTGATTTCAACTTTCGGTTTTCCACTGCCGTCACTGATAGCGAGCTCAGGCAAAAAGTGGAAGCGGTGCTGGATAAAAACAAGCTCAATTACCAGCTTGATTGGCGCTTGTCCGGCCAGCCATTTTTGACCCCCGAGGGGGCATTGGTTGACGCGGTTCGCGGGGCTATTAAAACCGTTTTAAAGCGCGAAACCCGGCTATCAACTGGTGGTGGCACTTCTGACGGCCGATTTATTGCCCCAACAGGGGCCCAGGTAGTCGAAATTGGCCCGTTAAATGCCACAATTCATCAAATTGACGAATGTATCAGCACTGATACCCCTAAAATCCTGTCTGAAATCTACCACCATACCCTGGTAAATCTACTGGTCAGAACTTAATTTTAATTGTAAAGACAAGCACTTAACTCTTTGCTACAGTAGATATATTAGCCAGTCAAATTGCGATTATCTGCGCTTACGACTCCACGGCCAAGCCCACGGTTTTGAGCTACCTTTAAAACTGTAATAAGCAATTAAATGCATAAGAGGATGCAGCATGTCTAAAGGAGGGTTTTTCAGCCGTGACTGGTTATGGGCATTAATTATTGGCCTTGTATTCAGCGTCATGGTCTATAAGCAGGCCCCAATCCTCGAGATTGTAGAAAATGTAGCTTACGACTCCGGCGTCCGTTTAACCTACCGCAATCCCAACGCCACAGACAAAATAGCCATTATTGCCATTGACGATCAGTCCATAGAAAAAATCGGCCGTTGGCCCTGGCCAAGAAATGTACTGGCCAACATGATTGAGAAACTGGCGGCGGTCAAAGCCAAGGTCATTGGGCTGCAAATATTTCTGACAGAACCACAGACCGATCCTGGCCTGGAATATATTGAAAAACTCCAGCAATATCTTAATGCCGCAAAGTTTCCCAAAAAAGCCGCCAAACAAGTCAAGACCATGCGCCAGTTTCTGCGACAGGCCGAAAAGGATCTTAATGCCGATGGCAAATTGGCCCGCACCATTCCCAAGGTAAAAAATATATTAATGCCCATGTTTTTTACACTGGGTGAGGCGCTGGGCAATCCGGATGCAGCACTGCCTGATTTTGTCCGGCGCAATCGACTCAAAAACATCAATCAACAGGCCACAATGGGTGACGGTCCTTTTACTGCCAATAACGTCCGTTATCCTCTGGCAGTATTTGGTCGTCGCACCGCTGGTATTGGTCATCTTAATTTTATTCCTGATGCAGACGGCGGCATCCGCACCGAACCGTTGCTGCTGGAGTATTACGGTGAATATTATCCTTCAATGGCGTTACTCATTGCTGCCCGCAGCCTTAATTTGCGCATCAAAAATATCAAGGTTGACCTGGGGGCTGGCCTGAACCTTGGCAAGCTGTACATAAAAACTGATCCAAGTATGTTGATGTACTCTGGTTTTTACCCTGGTGAAAACGGTAACAGCGCTTTTGCGACCTATTCTTTTTACGACGTCCAGGAAGGCAAAGTTCCCAATTCAATATTTCGCAATAAAATTATCCTGATCGGCTCGACAGCTGTCGGTGTCGGCAACACGTATTTGACGCCAATCTCATCGAGGATGAATGGCCCTGAGTTAACTGCCAATATTGTCACCAGTATTTTGAATCAGGACTTTTACACCAGGCCCGACTGGTCAAAAAAAGTTGAGTACGGCCTGCTGGGCCTGGTTTTACTTTATCTGATGCTGGCATTACCCAATATCGGGGCGGGCGTTGCCGCATTCCTGTCATTTATATTCTTGATTTCACTAATTGGTGGCGGCCAATACCTGATGATTAGCGAAAAGCTGTGGATCAAGACCACGGCCCCTGCCCTGTTCTTGTTTGCCGGCCATATTTTTCTCACGACTAAACGATTTTTTGCTACCGAGAGACTGAAACAATTGGTCGAAACCGATTCGGCCCAATCGAACCGTATGTTGGGTTTAGCGTTACAGTCCCAGGGTCAGTTGGATATGGCCCTTGATAAATTCCGTAAATTACCAGTCGATGATTCCGTGCTAGATTTAATTTACAACCTGGCGCTGGATTTTGAGCGTAAACGCCAGTTTGGCAAGGCCGGTGCGGCTTACGGGTATATTTTGGACAACAATAAAAATTTCCGTGATGTACGGCAACGTAAACAACGGGTCGAACATGTCGATGGCACGGTAATGATGGGCAAGGCCGGTCCTGGCGGCACCATGGTACTCAATGCGCTCGATCAAAAACCGACGCTTGGCCGCTACGAAGTTGAAAAAGAGCTGGGCAAAGGGGCCATGGGCACTGTTTACCTGGGCAAGGACCCGAAAATCAACCGGATTGTCGCGATCAAAACCCTGGCATTATCAGACGAGTTTGAAGGTGATGAATTGATCGCGGTAAAAGAACGATTTTTCAGGGAAGCTGAAACCGCCGGTCGTTTAAGCCATCCCAATATTGTCACAATATATGATGCGGGTGACGAGCATGACCTGGCCTATATTGCGATGGAATTCCTGCATGGTGAAGACCTGACCGCATTCATCAGTAAAAACAAGAAACTACCCGTAAAATGGGTTTTGAAAATCATCCGGGATGTGGCCAATGCCCTGGATTTTGCTCACAAACAGGATGTCGTGCACCGTGACATTAAACCGGCAAATATCATGTACAGTGAAGAAAAAAACCTGGTCAAGGTGACCGATTTTGGTATTGCCAGGATAACCGCCTCCAGTAAAACCAAAACCGGCGTCGTCCTGGGCACGCCCTCTTACATGTCACCCGAACAACTGGCAGGCAAGCATGTCGACGGCCGCTCTGATCTCTTTTCACTGGGCGTCATGATGTATGAAATGCTTAGTGGCGAACAGCCTTTTACCGGTGACTCCATGGCGGCCCTCATGTACCAGATCACCAACTCGAAACAAAAAGATATTACAAAGGTGCGGTCTGAACTGCCTACATGCGTTAAAACCATTGTTGATAAAGCCTTGCAGAAAGATGCGACAAAAAGGTATCAAACTGGCGAAGAGTTTTCCAAATCAATCGAGCGTTGTTTAGCTAAAATTTAGCATTTTTTTCAATTATCAGATTATAATTAACCTTATGAGCCAAACAATAGAAGTCGCCTCAATTACCGACACCGGCAAAAGTCGCGATAACAACGAAGACAGTATCGCGACAAATACTGACCTGGGCCTGGTGGTGTTGGCTGACGGCATGGGCGGTCATCGCGCAGGCGAAGTTGCCAGCGGCCTGGCGGTTGAAATCATCAGCCGCCACATGGTCGATAAATTAAGTGGTGCAGAAAAAGAAGCGTTATCCGATGAGCTCTCTTTTGAGGCTGAATCTATTAAACAAGCCGTTGAGCTGGCCAACGCAACAGTCCACGAAACTGCCCAGGCCAAAGTCGAATGTGCCGGCATGGGTTCAACGGTGGTTGCGGCCATGTTTCATGCAGACAAAATATCTATCGCCCATGTTGGTGATTCGAGGTTGTATCGATTACGAGATAAAAAACTGGAACAGATAACTGAAGACCATTCCGTTGTCCAGGAGCTGTTAAGTCGTGGCCTGATTTCCGAAGAAGAAGCTTTGACTGCATTTAACAAAAACCTGGTGACACGGGCCCTTGGTGTTGAGGCAACAGTAATCGTTGACGTAACAGAAGAAGATACCAGGCAAAACGATGTTTATTTGCTCTGTTCAGATGGGCTGAGTGACGTACTGCCCGATAAAGAGATTGAAAATCACCTGTTGAATGGTGCCGGCGACCTGGATGTGATAGCGATGAAAATGGTCAATGATGTCAACTCAAAAGGTGGTCCCGATAATATATCAATTATACTGGTCCGCACCTGATGAATTTTAAAAGGAATCAATATTTGGGGAGTCGCGACATTGTGTTGAGGGTTTACTCCATAAATTTTACTAAAAATAAAATATACTGCTGCGCAATAACGGGAAATTAAAATGGCTAAATTAATCTTAAAATTTAACGAAGAAGTCATAGATCATATCGAAATAAAACAGGGCGATATGAAAATTGGCAGGAAGGCCAGTACTGAAATTTTTCTGGACAACCTGGCAGTGAGTGGAGAACATGCGAATATTTTCACCATTGGCGATGATTCTTTTATCCAGGATTTGGGCAGCACCAATGGCTCCTTTGTAAACAACAAGCGCATCACCAAACACCACCTTAAAAGCGGGGATGTCATCGCTATCGGCAAACACACCATGATTTACTATGCCGACTCACAGAAGAACGAGGAGCTCACAGAAGACTTTGCCAAAACAGTTATTATTAATCCAGATGTTAGTCCGACGCCTCAACCAAGCCCGCCACCCCAGCCTGAGCCGGAACCAGAACCCGCGCCTGCAAAAGATTTCGCTAAAGAAACCATGGCGCCTGTCTCTGTCAAGAAAAAGGACACCGAACGGCAAGGTGCAATTTTTGTGCTCAATGGCGCCAATAGTGGTCGCAGACTTAACCTGAACAAGTCTGTCACAAATCTGGGAAAGGCAGGCAAAGTTTCCGGCACCATTTCCCGTATTCCCGATGGTTATCGTATTGCCGGCACTGCTGGTAGCGAACCAGGACCAAAACTAAATGGACGTGATGTGCCGCCCGGTAATGGTGCCGTACTGAAGAATGGCGATATTATTGAGGTTGCCGGGACACGCTTACAATTTTATTTGAAATAATAATTAAATAATTTATTTAATCAATCAACTAAATAAATATTCCAGCGCTTCCCCCAAAGTAGAGACCGGCATTACTTCTACTTTTGCGCTTGTTTTGTGCTCACTGTTTTTAGGTTTGTTTGCCCGGGGTATCATTATTTTATTAAAACCAAGTTTGCAAGATTCGAGAATTCGTTCCTGACCCCGTTGCACCGGTCGTATCTCGCCACCTAGCCCCACTTCGCCAAAAATTACCAGGCCCTCGTCGACCGGTTTATCCCGGAGACTGGACACCAGTGCTGCCAACACAGCCAAATCAGAAGCGGTTTCAGTCACCCTGATGCCGCCAGCCACGTTAATAAAAACATCCTGATCACCAGCAGCAATTCCTGCATGCCTGTGCAGAACGGCCAGCAGCATGGCCAGGCGATTGCCGTCGAGGCCTACACAGACTCTTCTCGGGTTTCCCAATTGACTGGTATCTACCAGGGCTTGCACTTCAACCAGCAATGGCCTGGTGCCCTCCTGGGTCGCCAGGATGGTACTGCCAGGCAAATTTTTACTTTGATTGCCAATAAACATGGCTGAAGGATTGTTTACTTCCCGTAAACCTGTTTCGGTCATGGCAAAAACTCCAATTTCATTAACCGCACCAAACCTGTTTTTGAATGCCCGGACAATACGGAACCGGCTAGACTGATCTCCCTCAAAATAGAGCACGGCATCAACAATATGTTCAAGCACCCTGGGACCCGCGATGGAGCCATCCTTTGTGACATGACCAATAAGAAACAGGGCAATGTCATTATGCTTGGCAAAACGGACAAGTTGTGCGGCCGTCTCCCTGACCTGTGAGACACTGCCTGGCGCTGACTGTAGAATGTCTGAAAAAATCGTCTGGATTGAATCAATAACCACAACCTGTGGTTGTTCTTTGGCTAGTGTGGCCAGAATTTTTTCGACTCTCGTTTCTGCCAACAACAAGACATCCGCACTTTCATTCAGTAACCGACGCGCGCGCAAGGCAACCTGTTGGCTGGACTCTTCACCGGTTACATATAAAACTTTTGCATCTTCGGCAATTTTAGCCACTGCCTGTAGCAATAATGTGGACTTACCAATACCGGGATCGCCACCCAATAATACGGCCGAACCCAGCACCAGTCCGCCTCCCAACACCCTGTCCATTTCCTGGATGCCAGTAGATAGCCGAATAATTTGTTCTGGTGATATGGCACGTAAAGACTCCACATCCGATGCCGGGGCAATGATCTTGTTAATTGATTTTCTCGGGCCCGTAATCACTGAAGAAAGAGACGGTATTTCGGTGGCGCCGCAACCGGTGCACTGGCCAGCCCATTGCGGTGCCTGGGCACCACAATCATTACAGGAAAATAATGCTTTTATTTTTGCCATAAAAATTTAACCTGCATCCCGGTTGCTAATTCTTGGCACCCGGGACGTGACCTGGCACATCAGCTCATAGGAAATCGTGTTGCAAAAAGCAGCAATCTCATCAACAGGTATATTTTGACCCCATAGCTCGACGCGGTCACCAATACGGGCATGCTCGAAGCCCCTGAGGTCGACCGTGATCATATCCATTGATACCCTGCCAAGCACCTGGGTGCGTTTGCCATTAATGGCAACGGGTGTACCGGTGGCGGCTGATCTTGGATAACCATCGCCATAACCAATGGCAACCACTGCCACGGACATGTCTTCAGGACAGGTCCAGTCGCCACCATAACCGATAGCGTCATGTTTTTTCATTTTCTTGATGCTTATAATTTCACTCTCCAGGGTCATGACCGGTAGTAAACCCAGGTCAGCGGCCTTCTTGTCCAGAACCGGGGATGAACCGTAAAGCATAATACCGGGACGTACCCAGTCAAAATGACTTTTTTGCCAGGCCACGATACCGGCAGAGTTTGCCAGGCTTTTTTCAAGTGATAGCGATTTTACGCTTTGGGTAAATAGCAAGATTTGCTCATCAGTTTTGCTATCCTGGCCGTTATCATCATTGGGATGATCGGCGTTTGCCAAATGGGACATGATGCCTGCCAAGTTTACATTCTCAATATCATTTATCTGGTTCTGGATAATTGTTATCTCATCGGGATCAAAACCAACCCGGTGCATACCCGTATCAAGCTTGCACCAAATGTTTAATTCTTTTTTCGCATCCGTTGTTTTTTTCCACCTGGCTAGCCGGGAAAGTTGTTCATGGCTATGAATGACCGGGGTCAGGTTATATTTGTGTAACTCGTTTAACTCATCGCCGTGATGAAACCCGGTCAGCAAAAAAACCGGTTTGTTAATCCCGACATTCCTTAATAGCAACCCTTCTTCAATGCTTGCAACTGCAAAGCCATCGGCTGCATCCAGGACTCTGGCAATCCGCAATATGCCATGACCATATCCACCGGCCTTGATCACTGCCA
This sequence comes from Acidiferrobacteraceae bacterium, assembly GCA_003228915.1. GTDB lineage: Bacteria > Pseudomonadota > Gammaproteobacteria > Acidiferrobacterales > SZUA-150 > SZUA-150. The sequence continues at coordinate 3,770 of QIGL01000094.1, read as the reverse complement.
TTATTTTTGAGTGGGGGGAAAAATCACTAACACGATTGAAATTATGCTGTAGTGCCACCAAATCAATTAACGCACGAACTGGCCTGGTCATATTTTACGCTGCTGGATTTAGGTTTACATTCTAAAAAAAATAAATGCTAAATTCGGATTCAATCCCGGTCTCAACTATAGAGCTCATCAAAATCAGCGCTACTTGAGAAATTTTCAAATCTCGTATATTCACCAAGAAAAGTCAGGCGGGCTGTTCCCGTTGGCCCGTTTCGCTGTTTACCGATTATAATTTCGGCAGTGCCTTTTTCGGGGCTATCTTCATTATAAACTTCATCGCGGTAGATGAATATTATGACATCGGCATCTTGTTCAATTGCACCTGATTCACGCAGGTCGGACATAATCGGTCGTTTGTTGGGTCTTTGTTCAAGACTTCGATTAAGTTGCGATAAGACAACAACAGGAATATTTAACTCCTTGGCCAGACCTTTTAACGACCGGGTGATATTCGAAATCTCGGTGGCCCTGTTTTCAGTGCTTTCACCGGTTTGCATGAGCTGTAAATAGTCAATAATAATCAGCCCCAGGTTATTCTCTTTGTGCAAGCGACGGGCACGGGCACGTAAATCCATTGGCGTTAAACCAGGACTGTCATCCACGTAAATCGGTGTTTCACCCAGTATAGAAACCGCTGATGTTAATCGGGGCCAGTCCTCATCATCCAGTTTACCGGTGCGAATACGATGGGCATTGATTCGACCCAGTGAAGACATCATGCGCATAGCCAGTTGTTCGCCCGGCATTTCCATACTAAATACTGCCACCGGGATTTTGTGGCCAACACTGGCATTTTCAGCAATATTCATGGCTAACGAGGTTTTGCCCATGGAAGGTCGACCGGCAATCACCACCAGGTCGGCCCTTTGAAAGCCCGATGTCATGTCATCAAGATCGGTATAACCTGTCGGAACACCGGTAACAGTACTGTCTGATCGAAACAACTCGTCAATACGATCTATTGCCGGTGCCAGCAAGCTTTTCATGGACTTAAAGCCGCCTTTACGCTTGCCCTGTTCGCTGATATCAAGAATATTTTTTTCAGCATTATCCAGGATCTGGATTGCCGATAAGCCCTCTGGACGATAAGCCGTGGTGGCAATATTCCCACTAACAGTGATTAGTTTGCGCAGAATTGCCCGCTCGTGGACAATATCTGCATAGGCGTGAATATTAGCGGCGCTTGGGGTATTGGCGGCTAACCAGCCCAGGTATTCCATACCGCCAGCAGTTTCCAGTTCTTCCAGTTTCGACAACCACTCTGAAATAGTAACGACATCTGCAGGATTATCATCTTCCAGCAAATGGCTGATAGCGCGGAAAATTACCCGGTGTTCCTTGCGATAGAAATCGTTCTCAGTAATCTTGTCGGCAATGATTTCCCAGCGCTGGTTGTCCAGCATCAGACCGCCAAGTACAGATTGTTCTGCTTCGATAGATTGTGGAGGGACTTTGAGTGACTGGGCACTCATTTCGGACACAGAATAAGCGTGTTCTTCCAACGAAACTCCTCAACAGTGCTAGATTTTTATTATCTGGAAACGATCATTATGAACGTTTAACGCTGGGGATGCCATGCCTAATGAAAACAAGACGGAAACTTTCTTTTTATCGCAGAACAGTCGGCTAGCTGCAGTGAATTTCGTCGAAACCGCCGAGTCAACTGGCAAACTTACGCCAAACTTGCCCGCACTTTTACCAGTTTTTTATTAGATCGCAAAACGCGCCCGCTTAATTACTCTGCAGACACATTTACGACAATAGAAACTGAAACTTCGGGATGTAAGGCGATAAGCACTTTAAATTCACCCAATTCCTTGATTGGTCCGTCAGGAAACTGTACTTCTGCGCGAGTAATTTCCGTTCCTGCGTTTGTAACCGCTTCAGCGATCTCTTTTGAGCCAACAGAACCAAAAAGTTTGCCTTCTTCGCTGGCACGGCCCTTGATTTCCAGACTCATATTTTCAAGTTTGGCCAGGCGCGACTCCGCTTTTGAAAGTTGATCGGACTGCGCCGCTTCCAGCTCTTCTCTGCGTGCTTCAAATTGAGCCTTATTAGCTTCGTTGGCCACTATTGCCTTGCCTGTAGGCAATAAAAAATTCCTGGCGTAACCATTTTTTACCCGAACCTGTTCGCCAAGACCGCCCAGATTTCTAATTTTTTCTAACAGAATGACTTCCATAATGCTTGCCTTGAATAATATTAAAATTAAAAATATTTAATATGTTAAATGATGCGCTTTAGCTAAATAATGCATTTCTCTGTTGTTAATGGCTATCACAATAAGGTAATAATGCCAGGAAACGGGCATATTTCACTGCCGAGGTCAGTTGTCTCTGGTAACGAGCCTTGGTGCCTGTATTACGGCTTGGAATAATTTTGCCGGTTTCAGTGACATACTGCTTTAATAAAGCAATATCTTTGTAATCAATTTCCTTGATACCTTCCGAGGTGAAACGACAGTATTTTTTTCGTCGAAAAAAACGTGAGCCGCCACTATCACGAGGTTTTTTTGCGCCATATGCCATATCAGTTACTCCTCGTTCTCGTTTTTGGTTTCGGTTTCGGTTTCGGTTTTGGTCTCGACTGCCACTGATTCTGAGGCTGTCTCAGTCTTTGTTTTAGCTTCCTGGGTTGCAGCAGGCTGATCACTTGTTGTGCTGGTTTCAGTTTTGCTGGTTTCGGTTTTATCGGAATCGGTTTTGACGTGGGTCTCATTCTTGCCTGAACCAGATTTCTCGGTATCTCCAGGCCTTGCAGATTCTTGCTGCTCCTGGTTTTCCTTGGCCATGGGCGATGCTGTCGTCACGGCTTCTTTTCGTGCCAGCACCATCGATCTGATAACCGCATCGTTAAACTTAAATCCTGATTCCAGCTCCCGCAAGGTTTCCAGGTTGCACTCGATGTTGAGCAACACGTAATGGGCTTTATGAATTTTATTGATTGGGTACGCGAGCTGTCGCCGTCCCCAGTCTTCGAGTCGATGGATTTTTCCATCCTGTGCTTCGATCGCAGTTCGGTAGCGATCAATCATCGCCGGGACTTGTTCGCTCTGATCCGGGTGAACCAGGAATACAATTTCGTAGTGCCGCATAGTTATATGCTCCTCAAGGATTACGCCTCCCGACAACGGACGATTCACTTGTGAAACGACCGCTTGGGTGAGGCAAGGAGTCACAGGGTCAACCTGTGCCTGTCTCTAAACAGGGGCGCATTCTAATACAGGTTAAAGCACAAACCAAGCCACGCCATGAAAATAATTTAAAGCGTATTCAGATAATATTACTCTTGTAATACAGATAGTTATAGGTATTTCAGAGAAATCACTTTAATAACCATCTAGTGGCCGCCCTTTTTTCCCCGTTTCCGTTGCCTGTTTGCCTCGTACAGGCAGACGGCGGTGGCAGCTGATACATTCAAACTGCTCACACTACCCGCCATGGGTATGCTGACCAGCAGATCACATTCCGTCTGGGTTAAGTGCCGCAACCCTTTGCCCTCACTGCCCATAATTAAAGCCATGGGCCCGCTCAAATCTGTGTCGTAGAGCGTTGAATCAGTTTTATCAGTGGTACCAATAATCCATACACCCTTTTGTTTTAGCTGGTTGAGTGTACGGGCAAGATTGCTCACCTCGAATATTGCGACATTCTCTGCGGCACCAGAGGCCACTTTACGGACAGTGGCATTAACCGTTACCCCCCTGCTTTTCGGCAGGATTA
>QIGL01000116.1 GCA_003228915.1 Acidiferrobacteraceae bacterium | reverse complement strand
TCTGTCGAAAAAAATGGCAATGTAAATCCTGATTTCAAGTCAAATGCTGGCGCCAATGACAATCCTGATGTCAATGCTACTAAACCGGCCACCAATACTGCGCCGGTTCAATCTGCCCAGGAATCAAGTCATCAGCGTGGACCAGAAAAAACCGAGAAAAGCAATGATGTAGCCGCAGTCCAGGCGCCGAGGCCTGTTTCTGCGCCAACACCAGTGAAGACTGATCAGGCTGTTACATCAACATCGACATCAACAGCCCCACCGGAAAGCAAGGAAGTTAAAACACCGCTTAAGCAGGTTGAAACCAAACCGGCGGAAACAAAGGAAACCCAGAGCGCGGAAGCAGAAACCAAAAATTAGTAGTATTTATTTAAATTAATACGCTTTACTTGATATTATTTTCCCTGCGTATTTCGTTGAGGAGGCCTATGGAGGCCTCCTCAATCATATCGAGCACCTGGTCGAAACCGCTGCCACCACCAAAATAGGGATCTGGCACCTCTTCTATTTCAAGATTATTTGCGTAGCTTAAAAAAAGATTAATGCGCGACTCATAACCTTCGGGGCAAATGCGGTATAGATTCTCGACATTTTCATGATCCATGGCCAGCACATAATCAAACTCGGTCATGTCTTCGGCAATAGCCTGCCTGCCTTTTAGTTTACCCAGCTCAATACCCCTGTTCCTGGCAGCTTCTTGCGCCCGAGCATCCGGGGCTTCGCCAACATGGTAGGCGTGGGTGCCTGCAGAATCGACCTGAATCCTGTCCCCGAGTTTTGCCTGTTGGACCAGATTTTTGAATACACCTTCAGCTGTCGGTGAACGACAAATGTTTCCCAGGCAGACAAATAATACTTTAACCACACTTGTTCCTCGTATATTTTTAACTGGCCAATACTTTTTTAACAACCGCCAGATCTTCCGGTGTATCAACACCCGGTCCAGGCAATTTATCGACCACACACACTTTTATTTTAATGTCGTGATATAGCGCCCTTAATTGTTCCAGTTTTTCTGATTTTTCGATATCGCTAGGTGGCCACTGAGCGTATTGCTTGATAAATCCGGCCCGGTAGCCATAAATACCGATGTGCCCATAACCTAAAGTTGCCGATGTACTTTTTTTATTCCCTGTCTGCCAGGGTATTGGTGCACGACTGAAGTAAAGCGCGCAATTATTTTTATCAAAAACTACTTTAACCAGGTTAGGGTTTAGAAATTCTTTTTCCCCGGTAATCCGGTGGCAAGCAGTGGCCATGGCATAGTCCGGATTTTCTTCAAGCAACGATGCGACCTGGCTGATTAACGCTGCCGGCATCAGGGGCTCGTCTCCTTGCAGGTTAATGATAATTTCATCTTGTTTTATGGAAAGAATATCAATGACTTCATTAATTCTGTCGGTGCCAGACTGGTGCAGGTTTGAAGTTATGATGGCTTCGCCGCCAAAATTTTTTACAGCAGACAATATCCGCTCATCATCAGTTGCAACAATTATCCTGGTGGCATTACTGTCCTGGGCACACTTATAAACATGCTCAATTAATGGTTTGCCGTTGACGTCAATGAGTGGTTTACCCGGTAACCTGACCGAGTCATAGCGCGAAGGAATAATGACTATCATTTCAAACTTGCGCTTAATTTTAGTAGTGAGTGATGAGAATTATTCAGACGATTCGATACGTCGCGCCTCTTCTTCAAGCATAACCGGGATGTCCTCTCGGATCGGATATGCCAACTTATCAATCTTGCAAATTAGCTCCAGGTTTTTTTTATCAAAATCAAGTGGCCCTTTGCATACAGGACACACCAGGATTTCCAGTAATTTATTATCCATGATCTTTTTCCTCAATTTTTTTCAGAATAAATTTTTCGAATGATTGTTCTACGTTAACAGAAACAGACAAATACCAACATTGATCCTTTTTTAGAACCGAATATTCATGATTATGCCAGAGTTTAACCGCATCTTTCTCGGTCATTATAATGGGATGATCAGTAAATAATAAATCATCCGCCTGGTAGTCATAATGATCAGGAAATGGGTGCCTGATTACCTGCATGCCCAGATTTTCCAGGAATTTAAAAAATTGTTCCGGATTCCCTATCCCGGCGACGCCGTGTACGGTTTTTCCCTGAAAACTACTGGTTTCTTTTTTTGTATTGTTATTATAAACATTTATCAGGCCGGATTCCTGCAATTGCATTTCATATTTATTTTCGTACCTAAATTGCCTGGCAGGTTTATTAATGGGTTTGTTAATGATAACGGCATCTACTGTTTTTAATCGAGACACAGGTTCACGTAAAGGACCGGCAGGCAGGCAGAAACCATTGCCATTGCCACGGACGCCATCAATAACGCACACTTCCATGTCTCGTACTAATCGATAATGTTGCAAACCGTCATCGGAGATGATGATGTCGCACTGGTGCTCTGCTACCAGTTTACTTGCCCCGCGAACCCGATCAGCATCCACGATGACTGGACATTTGCAGTGCTGGTATATGATGACGGGCTCGTCACCCACTTCGGCTGCCAGGCTATGATCCAGGACCAGGCTTGAATTGTGACTGCTTTTTTTACCATAACCCCGGCTAATGACACCTGGTCGGTAATTTTTTGATTGCAGAAGTTTCGCCAGCCATATCACCAATGGTGTTTTACCGGTACCGCCGACACTTATATTGCCGACAATAATTACGGGTACATTTATATTTGTTTTTTTAAAAATGCCGTATTGGTAGATTTTTTTTCTTACGTAAGAAAGCAAACAAAATAAAATTGATAAAGGAAAAAGTGCCAGCGATAACCAGGTTAATTGATACCAGTGTTTTTGAAGAAAAAGCATAAGGCCCTGAGTATATTAATACCGAAATATCAAGACAGCATGCCGGCAAAGTTATTTTTGTAAAGTTTCGCATAAGCGCCGTTTTGCTCAAGCAATACTTTATGAGCGCCACTTTCAATTACTTTGCCTTTATCCAGCACCAGGATGGTATTGGCGCTTTCAATTGTCGATAACCGGTGGGCAATAATAAGTGTTGTTTTATTTTTCATTAGTTTTTGCATCGCATCCTGGACATATTTTTCTGATTCTGAATCCAGGGCTGATGTTGCTTCATCCAGCACCAGGATTGGTGAATTTTTATAGAGGGCACGGGCTATGGCAATTCTTTGTCTTTGGCCGCCAGAAAGTCGGACACCCTTTTCACCGACAAGGGTCTCGTATTTGTTGGGCAAGTTTTTGGCAAACTCATCAACATGGGCAGCTTGCGAGGCCTTCATGACACGGTCTTCGTCTACCTTGCCCGTTGATCCATAGGCGATATTATTGGTTATAGTGTCGTTGAAAAGGATTATTTCCTGGCTCACAAGTGAGACCTGCTGTCTCAGGTTTGCCAATGTCAATTCCCTGATGTCGACATCATCAAGCAAAATACATCCGCTGTCATAATTATAAAAACGGGGCAACAGGCTGGCGGCCGTTGATTTGCCACTTCCCGATGCACCTACCAGCGCAACTGTTTGTCCGGGATTTATCGAGAAACTCAAATCGTCCAGGACGAGATCTTCATGCCCGGGATAGGTAAAACATATATTCCTGTACTCTACCCGCCCCTTAACCTGTTCGAGCACTTTACTACCGCCATCATTTTCAAGGGGCTCGTCAATCACCTGAAAAACACTTTCGGCAGCAGCCAGGCCCTGTTGAATAATTTCATTCACCTTGGTCAATCGTTTTGCCGGGTTCATCATTATGCCAAGCGCACTGAAGTAGGATATAAATTGCCCGGGACTGAACTGACCTTGCTCGGAAAGACGTAATGAGTAATAAAGGACGGCCGAAATCATTATTGAGGCCAGAATCTCGGGAACCGGTGTGCTGATGGCAGCAACGGCAACACGGCGTGTTGCCTGCCTGCGGTTTTTCTCGTTTACAACTCGAAAATTTTCTGCCTCAAAACTCTGGGCGCCGAATGATTTAACAATTTTGTGGCCTTCAATCGCTTCTTGCGTGACATTAGATATACCGCCCATGGATTTTTGGACCCCACGACTTGTTTTTCTAAAGCGCGTACTCATGAAACGCACAAACATTGCCAGGAACGGTGTGACCAGAAAAATACCCAGGGTTAATTGCCAGTTCAGGTAAAGCATCCAGGCAAGCAATCCGACAACGGTTAAAGAATCTTTGACAAATACGAATAATGCTTTTGTTGCAGCGTGGGCAATTTGTTCAATATCGTAAATAACTTTTGATATTAGTATTCCCGAAGCATTGTTATCATGAAATACGGTTGGTAAGCTCATGATGTGACTGAATACAATATTGCGAATATCAAATATAATTTTTCTGCCAATCCAGCCCATTGCATATTGACCGGTAAATTGACCAAAACCACTAATCAGAAATAATCCAACAATCATTGGCGGTAGTTGTCGTATTGTCTCCGGATCTTTATCGATAAAGCCGGCATCAAGCAGTGGTTTCATTAATGCTGCCAATACTGGCTGGACGGCAGCAGTTAAAATCATGCCAAAGATTGCGGCTACAAATACCCATTTATACGGCAACGTATACATGAGCAATCTTTTGTAGAGCTGTACACTATTAAGCGTTACGTTATTTTTTGACACTGGGATTATAGTTGCCGATTAGTATAAAAAATAAGTTGCGGGGTTACTTCGAACCGGATGTGGGCTGCTGTGTGGCAAAGGTCAGATGACTAAACCCAAGCCTCCTGGCGGCGTCCAGGACAAAAATAACAGACTGGTGTGAGCTTTTTGAGTCAGCGTAAATAATGACATTGGGGTTCTTGTTTTTACCGGCAGCCTGGTACATCGCATTACGCAGGGTACCTGGTGTCGAACGCAAAAGCTGTTTATCGTTTATAAAATACTGGCCACTGGCATCGATTGTGACGCGCAAGGCTGACTCAGAAACCTGGGTTTCAGTTGAGGCCTCCGGTAATTTTATTTGTAACTGGGATTCTTTGGAAAATGTCGTGGTGACAATAAGAAAAATTAATGTCATCAGCAGGACATCTATCAGGGGCACCAGGTTTAATTCTGGCTCTTCGCTGTCAGTCGTGCGAAATTTCATATCTTTAATAACCGGTTAAACATGGTAAATTAAATTCAATCATTTTTACCGTGTAGTATTTCTACCAGCTTGATAGCTTCTTGTTCCATATCAATGAGCAAGTTGCTTACCTGGCCACGGAAATAGCGATAGGCGATGACACTCGGAATAGCCACGCCAATGCCAGCAGCAGTTGTGATTAACGCCTGGCCAATACCGCCCGCTACGATTGTCGGATCACCAACCCCGCGCGTACTGATGCCTGAAAACATTTCGATCATACCAAGCACCGTGCCCAATAATCCCAGGAATGGCGTAATAGCTGCAACGGTTCCCAGGGTTGTCAGGTATCGTTCAAGCTCGGTGGCCACATGCCTGCCTGTATCTTCAATCGCTTCTTTGACAATCTCCCGTGATTGATCCCGATTGGCCAGGCCTGATGCCAGTATTCTTCCCAACGGGGAGGTTTCGGCTAAAAGCTGAATGCGCGCCTGGTCGAGCTCTTTTCTCGTTAACCATTGCTGGATTTGTTCAACCAGGGTTGCGGGAGAAACATATTTTCGTTGCAGGGTCCAGAGGCGTTCGCCGATGATTGCCAAAGCTATCACTGAACAAAGAATGATTGGCCACATGAGCCAACCACCAGTTTTTACCAATTCAAACATGAAGACTGTCCAATTTTTATAGTTACTTCAGGGAAGGGCTAATGTATCAAACGCCGTGCCTTGCTGGAAGTGGTCTGAGCAAACCAGAATCGCTGGCGCTTTTGTCGATAGCGACTCACCACGGGCCCGTTTACGCCAAATGAGACCGTAATAGCCCCGCTTTCAGCCGTATTGAGCAGCTTGATCTTTCTTTTCTGGTAGCGTTTGACGATTTTTTGGCTGGGATGACGGTACCGATTTCGATAACCAGCACTAATTATCGCTAATCTGGGCGAGACTTTGTCAAGAAACTCATCATGGGAAGAGGTTTTGCTGCCATGGTGGGGCACGACCATGACATCTGATTTGAGCAGGCCGCCTGATGCTTGCAGTAGTACCTCTTCTGCCTCTATTTCGATATCTCCGGTCAGTAAAATACTGCCATTTTTTTCATTAATTTTGAGCACACAAGCGCCGTTATTGTTGCCTGTGTGATCGCCATCTTCCCGGGGATGTAAAACCTGGAAACTAACGCCATCCCAGGTCCAGGACTGCCCTGCCTGGCATAAGGTTGCGCCATCAGGCTTGCCTGGCTCGCCACTTGTTGTTGAGTCAATTTTTATTGCTTTTAATATCGAGTTAGCACCACCGATATGGTCATTATCACCATGGCTGATCATTAATTTATTTACTCGCTGGATTCCCTGTTTTTGCAAAAAAGGAATCACAACTGCCTGGCCGGTATCAAATCGTTCACTGTATTTTGGTCCAGTATCGTAAATCATGGTATGTGTCCGGGTCTGGATAACCGTTGCCAGGCCCTGGCCGACATCGAGTTGCGTTAACCAGAGTTTACCCTGCTCCGGCCTTTCCGGCGTAACCGTCAATAAGGGTAACCACAAAACCAGGCCCAGCCAGCGAGCCGGCCAGACCGGGGGTGCCAGTAACCACAGTACACCCATCATCGCCAGCAGCCATGTCCACCCCGATGGTGCCAATGCCGCCCAGGTTGACGGAATTAAATTTGCACCGTACTCAAGGACCGGCCAAAACCATGAAACCGCGTATTCAGCAAAGGTGATCAGGAGCACCCCAGAACTTTCCAGGCCAGCATTCAGTAGTGCTACACCCAGCAAGGAAACAGGCACCACCAGAAAGCTAAAAAATGGAATGGCAATGGCGTTGGTGATAGGTGAGATAATAGAAGCCTGTTGAAAAAACACGAACAACAACGGCATTAAGCCGATCGTGATTGCTAACTGAATAACAATGAATTGTTGCCAGCGCGGTTGTTTTTGTCGCCCTTGCAGGACATAAGCAATAATACCAACTGCAAAAAATGATAACCAAAAACCTGGCGCCATGACTGCCAGGGGATCCAGTGCCAAAATTACCAGTAGTGCACCCAGTAAAACCTGGCTTGTTTGAATACGATGTTTAAACCAAACCATTAACATAACGACAAGCAGCATAATCAGGGCACGCTGGGTGGGAATTGAAAAACCGGCCAGTGCTGCGTAGACACCAGCTGCTGACATGCTGGCCAGTGCTGCCATGCGTTGTGCTGGTAACCATAAGACAGTAATGGCAGGCAGGGCCCATAACCACCTGACCAGAAAAAAAACCAGGCCTGCGATCAGGCCGATATGCAAACCCGAGATCGCCATCAGGTGATTGGTACCGGTTTCGCGCATGACTTGCCAGTGAGCGGGCGTTAGTCCACTCCTGTCGCCATTTACCAGGGCTGTAATGATCCCGCTGCTTTTTTTCTGATACAAAATAGTCTGAATCTGGCTGCCAACCATTTCGCGCACGGCGTCCAGGCTGGTTGCTGATTCTGACAGGCGAACAGGTTCGGGAGCCTTGCGCACGTAACCAGTGCCAGCGATACGCTGTCGAAACATCCATGCCTCGTAATCAAATCCGCCCGGGTTCTGGAATCCATGGGGGCGTTTCAGGCGGATTGTTAACTTCCAGGTTTCGCCAGCACGTATGTTATATCCTGAATTGTAATTATTAATCTGCACCAGCCCTTGCCAGGTCAGGGCATTTCCTTCCAGCTTTGCCTGGTTTACCTGGAGCCTGAATTTTGTTCTTCTTTGATCCTTGTGTGGCAAGTTTACTACCCTGCCCACAACCACCAGGTCTTTTCCTTCAAGTTGGGCTGGCAATCGTTGTGCCAGGACAAAATTAGCGTGGAGCACGCTCCAGAAGAAACCGACCAGTAAAACACTTGCTAAAAACACGATGGTATTTGACCGTGCCCAGTACAAGAGTGGGATTAAAACTATAGTGAATAAGGGATTTGGCAGCACTGGCAAAAACTGGACAACCAGTGTGCCGGCCAGAAAGCTGATGACTAACGGGAATAACGACAGGGATTTAATGGCTTGCCTCCATGCAATTCCATAAATAAGATCAAGTCACGATTTATAGCTGATCTACATCTAAATGTGTTCTGTAAATAACCATCCATGATCATAAACAACTTTTGAAGTATACTAGCACTTTCGGCACTTTCGAACCACGAACAGATTACATGCCCAGGAAATTCATTAAACGCTTCTTGCCGGATGCGAAAAAAATCCGCGAACATAAACATCTGCGTATGTTTGGCAGTGCCCTGCATGACCCTAATTTATGGCACCTGAACAGGCGATCAGTTTCGGTGGCTTTCGCGATCGGTCTGTTTATGACGTTTGTCCCCATGCCTTTTCAAATGATCCCAGCGGCTGCTTTGGCCATTTACCTGCGTGCCAACATACTGATCGCTATTGCCCTGGTCTGGATCAGTAATCCGCTTACCATACCGGCAATATTTTACTTCTGTTACCTGGTAGGCACCTGGATCCTGGGAGCGCCAGTCAACCCGTTTGAATTTGAATTTAGCTGGCAATGGTTTGCATCAGAAATGTCGCACGACTGGCAACCTTTTTTGCTGGGCAGCCTGGTCGTCAGCACCATAGCTTCACTTGCCGGTTACTGGGGCATTCAGTGGTTGTGGCGTTGGCACGTGGTGCGGGAGTGGGAAAAACGAAAAAACAGGAAATAAAATTTAGATAATCATTCTCTAGTTTCGCACAAGGCTTGTTTATGCTTCTTTCAGTTGGCCATCTTCAAGATTTAATATTCGATCCATTTGTGAGGCCAGGGACATATCATGGGTCACCACAATAAAACTGGTTGCCAGTTCTTTGTTTAACTCAAGCATTAAGTCATAAACATTATCTGCCGTTTTTCTGTCCAGGTTGCCAGTCGGTTCATCTGCCAGTACACACAAGGGCTTTGTTACCAGGGCACGGGCAACAGCAACCCGTTGCCGTTCACCGCCAGATAACTCCGATGGTTTGTGACTGGCGCGATCCGTCATTCCTACCCTGGCCAGCATATTATTAGCCTGCTCATAACAAAGCTCGGCGCTTTCTCTCCTGATGAATAGTGGCATGGCCACATTGTCCAGCGCCGAAAACTCGGGCAACAAATGATGAAACTGGTAAACAAATCCCAGTGATTTATTGCGTAACATGCTGAGCCGGGCCTCATCCATTTTGTCGATAATCTGGCCATCCAGTTCTATTTGGCCCGAGGTAGCACGATCCAGTCCGCCCAGCAAATGCAGCAAGGTGCTCTTGCCGCTACCCGACGCGCCAACAATGGCAACACGCTCACCTTTTATGATGCGCAGGTAAATGCCTTTTAGTACTTCAAGACTGAAATTTCCTTCGTCGAAAGTTTTTGTCAGGCCGGTACAGCGAAGAATTTCTTCAGCCATGTTTTATTACCTCACTCATACCTTAAAGCCTCGGCAGGCCGAACCTTTGATGCGCGCCATGCGGGATAAATTGTGGCCACGATTCCCATAACAAGTGAGGCGCCAGCGATGACAACAACATCTTGCCAGTGGATATCAGAGGGAAGATCGGTAATATAATAAATATCGGCAGCAAGAAAAGTAATGCCCATCATTTGCTCAAGAAACTTCACGGCTTCCTCTACGTTCAGTGCCAATGCTACCCCGCTGATAACCCCTAGTATTGTACCAATGACACCAATCAATGTGCCCTGTACGACGAATATGCCCATGATACTTTTTGGGCTCATACCAAGGGTGCGCAGAATCGCGATGTCGGATTGTTTGTCGGTTACCACCATTACCAGGGTCGAGACAATATTAAATGCAGCGACAGCAACAATCAGTAATAAAATAATCAACATCATGCGTTTTTCAATACGCAGTGCCCGAAAAAAATTTGAATGTTCCCGGGTCCAGTCCTGGGTGAGATATTTGCCGCGTGTTTTGTCTTCGATACTGGCTGCTACGAAAGGGGCCAGGTCCATATCATCAAGCTTTAATCGTAAACCGGAAACCCGATCCTGGATGTTAAATAATTTTGCTGCATCATCCATATGAATCAATGCCAGGCCACTGTCATACTCGTACATACCGATCTTGAAAATACCAACAACTTTAAATCGCCTGAAACGTGGCACCAGGCCGGCGGCCGTAACCAGTGCCTGTGGGATCACCAGTGACACTGAGTCCCCCACTTGCAGTGCTAGCTTCCACGAAAGCTCATAACCAATAATAATACTGAATTCCCCGGGTTTTAAATCAGCAAGCCTGCCCTCCTTCATTTTTCCCGCAAGCTGTGAGACTTCTTTTTCAATTTCAGGTAACACGCCCCGAACCACAATGCCGGCCACTCTCTGGCCATTAGCCAGCATCCCCTGGCCAACGATAAAAGGTGCCGCTCCAATAACATGTTTGGTGCTGGCTATTTCTTTTTTAACAGCTTGCCAATCATCCAGTCGATCACCGACCCCGGTTACCGTGACATGGGACACGACCCCCAGGATACGATCACGCAACTCCTTGCCAAAACCATTCATGACAGACAAAACCGTAATCAACGCCGTAATGCCCAGGATAATACCCGCCATGGATGTAAACGAAATAAAAGAAATATAATGGTTTTTTCTTTTTGAGCGGGTGTAACGCAAGCCGATAAAGATTTCCAGGGGGCGAATCATGATTTGTTCAATATGAAAAAATTAAAATTAAAATTAAAATTATTAAAACTAGTATGCGTTGGCTCTATATGTAATCAATTTCTGGCGCAACGTTGGCACAGTATACAGAATATTGTTTTATGGTTGATTATTATTCAGCAAAACCACGGCCACCCCGTTATTATTTTCAATGGTGGTGCCACGCTGACGCGATAGTATTGCAAGTTCCCGTATCACGCTACTCGCCTGCTCCTGGTCCAGGATGGCTGGCTGGAATATTACTTCAACATTATTAACGTTAATAGGGATTAACTGCAATGCCGTTAGTCGCTTATTCTTTAGGGTAAATTGAGCAATAACACTGCGTGTCGCTTTTTGACTGTAGGAACCAAAAACATAATTACCCAGGCTGTATAAAATGACACCTTGCTTGTATTGTTCAATCGCCTGCAATATGTGCGGATGATGGCCCAGGACAATACTCGCCCCCGCATCGATCGCTGCACGGCCCAGGGTAGTTTGATAGGGTCTTAACTCGGTGGTGACTTCCCGGCCCCAATGGAAAGACACAATCACAATATCGGCCATGTTGCTGGCCCGGCTTACATCATCCTGTATATGGGCCAGGTGGCCAAAAGCGGTGCCAGTAGTATTTTGTTTTGCCCAGAATGCTTCTGGAAAGGTCAGTGAATAAGCGAGCAATGCAACCCTGGTATTTTTTACCTCAAGTATCGCCGGTGTTCTTGCATGCATATTATTTTTGCCGGCACCAGCGTAGGCAATCCCGTTTTCATCCAGTGCGGCCATGGTATCCAGCAGGCCTTGTTCGCCATAATCAAGGGTATGGTTGTTTGCCAAAGACACGACGGTTATACCTGCTTTTTTTAGTGCCGGTGCAACTTTCTTTGGTGGCGTACGAAACTTGTATTTTTTTTCCACATTTTCATCACCGCGGGTTGTCAAAGGACCTTCCAGGTTAGCAAACACAAGGTCTGACCCTAACAATAAATATTTCGTTTTCTCAAATGGATAATCATAGCCATATTTCTCAAGCTCTGGTGTCGCCGAACCGCCCAGCATAACGTCACCAACGGCAGCAATGGTGATAATTTCAGATGAAGTTACCGCTTCTGCTTCAGGCTTGTCATATTCTACAGGCGCACTGGCACATGAACTTAACAGCGCACTTAGTATGGATAGCAAGAAAGAATAGCGGAGAGCTCGTTTCATTTATTATTTTTTGCCTGGATACCCGGCGCGCTACCCAATCTTTCCAGGGAAGCACGTAACGATTCATCTTTAATATCTTTAGCGCTTTCGAGAATTATCCTGGCCGATGCTTCGGGAATTTTCGATCTTCTTCGCTTGATATTATTGTCGTCATGATCGCTAGACGCACGCAAGCCAATTTTGATTTTTATGGTTTTTAATGATGCCAATTTTAATTTTTTGTGTGCGCGACATTTCGCAGTTATATCAGGCAAGCAGTGGCGCAGTTTACTGGCCCACACAGCATTTTCTGCTAACACCGTCAGCACCTGTTCCTGGTAACTGGCCGGGGTACTGTGGGCCGCTAGTTCTTTACCAACAATTGCTGGCCATATCTCGCTTAGCTGTTCAGCTTCGGTTTGATGGGCGCGCATCGTTTTAAGCAATTTCGCAGGCAGGAACCGGTCAAGTTTGCTGGCTTTTCTCATTATCACCAAAATAACACCTTTTAGCGGCCCAAAGATGGAAAAGTTGAATTAAACAGCTAATATAATGCAAAGGATTGTAAATTAAACATGAACCTCATTCTCGTACCAGGCGGCTTACTTAAGGGCGCCAATACCAGCCTCCACCACCGTCAGGTGGTGATTTTGGCTTTATTGGGCCTGGTTTTCCTGCCTGTTTTTCTGGGGGTCCTGGTCTTTAAGGTCCAG
>QIGL01000064.1 GCA_003228915.1 Acidiferrobacteraceae bacterium | reverse complement strand
TACAGCCAAATATCAAACTTCTGGTACGAAGGTGATCAAATGAAGCTTTATCGTTTCGTCGATGGCTCACGCCTGGTGCTGGGGCCAAAAAAGAAAGTATTGGGTGTCTGGCAGGGAGCGACTGACAAAAACAGCATTGGTGATATCAAGATGGGCGATGCAGCCGATCGTCCGCTCAAGGTATTTGGTCTGCCATCAAGATCAATCAGTACGGTGAGCGGTGATTATCTTGCCTATGACAAACTGGGCCTGGCCTTATTGATTGTTTCAGGCCATGTACAGGGCTGGTTTTTGTACCAACCAGTTTCCTAATATCCTCACACGTCTGATCATGAGCAGTTATCTTTTATCTGGAATAATTGGGATCTCGAATGATCGGGATCTGGAGTGTTTGGCTTGCGAGGTTTGCATTTTTATCAGCTAAAATACGGGCTTATGCTAGACTGTTACTAACCTGACTTCCCTTATTACAACTTTTATTGCCGGTTTGAACAGTCCTAAACTAAAAAAAACTGATAATTCGCACGCCCAGGATGAAGGCAGCACCCGCCTGGCACGAGCTGCTGCTGATGGCGATGTTGCTGCGCGCAAACGTGTTTCTGAAATTGCCCACCCGATCATAAGTTACCAGACGAATAGTTTCTGCAAGCGTTTCTGCAAAGAAAATCACTATTACCACAAGTGCACCCTGTTCCCTGAATGGGGATCCTCTCGTAGTGATGCCTTGTTCTGCGAATGGGGTAACGGCAGTTACACCTGGATGCTTGACGATTTAACCAAAACAACCAGGTTAAAGCGATTCAGGGGGACCAATGGTGCCAGGTTAGGCGGATATCTTTTTCATATCGCCAACTCGTTGCCATTCTATGAGCGCTGGAAAGACTGGCGTTTTGGCCGCAAGGTCCATGTACCTACCTATATCAGGGAGATGGAACATGACGCAGCAAAAGTTTTCCTGGCGTTGTTAGGGGGTGAAAATATACCCATGATTGCCCAGAAGCTGGTCCGGGCTGAATCAGAAATTGATGACCTGGTGCAAAATATCATTATCAGCCTGACGAAAAGAAAACGACTTCATTTGCTCGATCCGCCACAGACTATTTCTCTTACCAGCCCGGTCCCCGGTACGGCAGATTCAGCCGATAATAGTGGGCAGCTGGATGTTGCCAGCAGTGACCTGTCAGCCGAAGATCTGGAAAATCGACGACTATTACAGTCGGCCTGGACTGAGCTGGATGCAGCAGAGCAGTTTGTCCTGGAGGCCATGTTGATCGAGGATCAGGATGCAAAAAATGTGCTCAAGGCACTTGTACGACTGGATATCAGCCTTGCCGATGGTGTACCGGCAACAGAGACGAACCAGCAACAGCTTTATTATTTTCGTCGCAAGACACTGATTAAACTGGAAAAATTAATGGGTAGTCAGCAATGATTCAAAAATATCACTACCTGGCGTCTCTTTATTACATAACCCCAATTTGGAGTGTTGGAGTCTAGCAATGAAACAGTCAGAGCATCCAGATGCTGAAACCCTGGCGGCATATAGCGGCGCCCCGGAAAATAACGAGTTCAGGCAGTTGCGACAGCATTTGGCCCAGTGCCAACAATGCCGGAAAACTGTCGCAGAATATTCTATGCTTGTAAATAAGTTACAAGAATTCGTTCCAGCTTTTAGCGCGGCCTTAGAGGAGCAGGATGCTCTCGAAGTGGCCCAGTATATAGACGGTGAGCTTGATGATCCCCAGCAAAATAATTTCGGCAAAAAAATCCGGCGGGATAAAAATCTTATGAAGGCGGCCCTGCATTATTCCCTTCATAGTGCCGCCATGTCTGATGAATTCAGAACTGGGGCAACCAGTTCAGCAGTAACGAAGCCGGTTAATAAACAGGCCGGTTATGCTAGTTTAGTTATTACATCAAAAGAAAAGCTACAAAATATTTGGCAGAATTTTTGGCGCTGGCAACCCCCTGTCTGGGTAAGCGCGTCGGTAACGGCCGTATTAGTGATTGTTGTGATGGTGAATCTGCCGGCGCAACAATCAAACCTGGTCGCGGTTTACCAGGATGAACCGATACTGCATTTTCAGAAAACCACACAAATCATCCCTGGTATCGGGTTTTTTAATGCGGCCCGGGAATCAGAAATAGAATATGGCCAGGTGTTGGCCAGTGCTGATAAACAGGGCCGGGTTACGATGCAATGGCCGCCGGTTCAAAATGCAGAAAAATATTTGGTCAGAATATCCAAAATTGAAAACAACGAAAAAATTATTGTTGGGCAGCGAGAAACAATTGCTACCGCCGTTATTTTTCCGAATTTCAAACCAGAAGCTCGCCATAATTATTTCTGGGAAATCAGCGGCAAGACAACCGATGGCCAGTTCTTCCGTACGGAAGGTGGTTTTGTCGTAACCGATAATTAATTACCGGTTATTTAATGATTCTGGGAATTTGTGATGAAAACCAATAGTCAAGCCAATAACAGAACCAATATGCAAATAAGCGAACGCGGAGAGTTGTTGATGATGTCAGTCAAGTATTTAATTCTTGTTTCGAGTATTGCTGTATTTTTGATATCACCTGTTGGCGCGGCCAGTCGTGGTATAGCTTTGGAGCCAGTCAAAACCCCCCCAAATCTTGATTTAACTACCGGTACTTACCGCGCCCTCATAATTGGTAACAATAAATACAAGGACCCTAAAAAGCGCTGGCCCCCACTAAAAACTGCGGTGAATGATGCCACAGAGGTTGCAAAAATTTTGCGTGAAAATTATGGCTTTACGGAAGTAAAGCTTTTAGAAAACGCAACGCGGCGGCAGGTATTGCAAGCCATTAACGAGTTGTCGAGTAATGTCGGACCCAATGACAGCGTACTGCTTTATTATGCCGGTCACGGTTACCTGGATTCTGATACCGAAAGGGGTTACTGGGTGCCTACGGACGCGGTGGGTGCAGATAATTCTACCTTTTTGCGTAATTCAACTATTCGCGATGAGCTCAATGTTATTGCGTCCCGGGCCCGCCATACACTTTTAATATCTGATTCATGTTTTAGCGGCTCATTATTAAGCAAGAGTTCCCGCAGCGTCTCACCCGGTGTTGGCGATGACAAGTATTATAAAAAAGTTGCCAGTAAAAAAAGTGTCCAGATTATTTCTGCTGGTGGCCTCGAATTCGTTGATGATGATTACCGGTCTTCCGGTCATTCGCCATTTACCTATTTTTTACTTAATGAGCTCAAATACAACGATCGTACCTACCTGACCGCCGCGGAATTATCAAGAAATGTTGAAACTGCTGTATCAAATAATGTTGATCAAAAACCTCAGAGCGGCGTACTCCAGGGTGCTGGCGATGAGCTGGGGGAGTTTATTTTTATCAAGGTAAAAGTTTCCGTTGATGCCCAGGGAATTTCAAAAGATAAAATTAAGGTAGATGTACGTGTTGTTAAGGATGAAAAACAAGGCGTAAAAAAATCGGCTCCCAGGAAACCGAAAAAAAGACCAATGATATTACCAGTCCCTACGTTATGACATTGTTGTGACAGTAACCTCATCTGTTTAATAATATTTATTATGGTGATAAGAATGTATAAGACCAAAAATATTTCAAGAAATCTATTCGTCAAATTATTTACCACTGCGGCATTATTGGTGGCAGTACTCAGCCCGGGACTTTCCAGTGCTGATGTGCAAATCTCAATTACACCTGGCGCCGTAATATTTCCAAATACCTGGTCTGGAGAAAATAAAGACACAGGTGAAAAATTTTCTTCCAGTGCAACAAACCTCGGTATAAACCTGAAATTTCAATGGCGTGATCTCTACACGGGCATCAGCCTGGCAGGTAGTGAATATGAATTTAAGGCCAAAGATTATTCGCCAGCCAGGCCCTCAGCAATTATTCCCCTGAAGGATGATCCGGTTAAGATTAAACGCGGTGAGTTTGACCTGCTTATCGGGTATTATGTTTGGGACATGGTATCGCTGTTTGTAGATTTAAGAAGCAAGTCATTAAAATGGTCAGATGACTATGAAATTACTTATACCGGGCTGGGCGGGGGTGTAACCGGCCATTACAGCTTTTCGTCAAAATGGACGATATTTGGTTCACTTGGCGCATCTTCCCTGGATATTAAATCCAAAGAAAGAGGTTATAACGAAAGAAATATCGGCGACGGCGTGGGTACAGCCGCTGAATTCGGTGTCTTGTTCAGAGTGACAAAAATGTTAAATTTATACGGCGCACTCAAGTCACAACGGCAGGAATATCGCTATGATAATAATATTACCGAAATTCATGACATCAACGGTGTCAGGTTTGGCGTCAGTACTGTTTTCAGCCTGTAACAGATTGTGGTAAAACTGGTCTATGATCTTATGCATAGCCGGGTTCTTGATTGTTACAAATAAAATATAAACGACCAGTTTTTTTCTTCTCAAGAGATTGCTGCCAGGGCAGCCTCTTGAGCGTGTTATTTTTCAGCCTGCTTATAAGTTTGTTTGCGCCTGCTAATGTCTATGCCGCTGGGCCCCACAAGTCTCCCATAACCCGCAGGTTACCCATAACACTGGAGATTACCACGCACCTGGGTGATAACCAGAAATTTGTCAATGGCGATACTATTTCATTTTTTGTCAGCATGGACCGGGATGCATACTTGCTCATACTTTACCAGAATGCCCGTAAAGAATTAATCCAGATTTTACCAAATGCTTATAACAAAAATAATTTTTATAAAAAAGGAAATTTTTTTCAGATTCCCAATGAGAAAAAACCATTTAAATTCAAAATCAGTGCACCATTCGGTAGAGAAAAAATAATGGCATTCGCCTCATCACGTTCATTCCCAAACCTGCAAGGTGTGACCACCAAAAGCGGCTTAAAGTTAATAAAAGGTGGCCTGGAAACAACACTAAAAACCCTGAGAAACCATGGCCGGCGTCGTGGCGCCTACGGTGAGGCGAGCTTAAAACTATTTACCAGTGCCAGGTAATATTTTTTACAAACGAAAAGCCATACTGTTTATTTTTTCCTTAATTCGTTTATTTCATTTTCTAGATCGGCGACACCTAGCCACTCAATAGATTGCCTGAAATCCCTGAATATTTTTACATCATGACGATAGTATAGACTGGTGGCCCGGTAACAGGACGCCAACTTGTATGCCTCATCACTATCAACCAGTATGGCCAGTTTGTCTTGTCTGTATGGCTTTCTTTCAAACTCCAGGGCACCGGCAGCGGTAGTCCCTAGCTCGGTAAACCCGGACAAGTCATGCAACTCACTTGCATCCGCAAGTTCAACAAAGGGACGCATTCCTTTTCCTTGCGTTTGCGCAGTAACAAAACGAACCTGTTCTTTTAATAGCTTGTCATTGGCGCCATCTTCAATGAGCGTCAGCACAAAATGTTTGTCTTGTAGAAATTTTGTCGTGAATCCCAAAATTACCTCTGCCATTTTTTGTTCTCTCCTGGATGTGTCTCATTCTCAGATTTTAGTTAACTCCTACTTTAATTTTGCTATTTCTGATCTTGCTTTCGAATTAGACACCAGGACGAATTTTGGCCGTGCCACAGCAAGACCCATCTTGGAATCAACCCTGAGGAAGTGGGTTTTACCCGCCTCCACATTGACAGTGAGCGAGGCCCTGGATATGACCTGGGAGTAGAAAGTTTGTGGGCCCGGTTCGAAATATTTATAGAGCACCGCACCGCTGGTTAGTGTACCAATTGCACCGTCAGCATGGTCGACACTGAAACTGATTGCCTTGCCACTAAGTTTGCTCAGGCGGTAGAACATGATGAGTCCTTTATCGGGTTTTGCTTCCGGAATTTCTGCCGATAACGTTGGCGTGGCCCAGGTTGTCATGGCAGTAAACAACAAGACTATAATTAAATTAGCTTTATTCATATTCATTAAATCTCCTTTCATGCCTTCAGTATTGGCTCAGTAAAAACCAGCCCATAACTATATTACAAGCGTAAGTTTAACGCTAAATGCGTAATTTTTCTCGTAAATCAGCAGTTATTAATATTGATGTTCGGCGCGTGGAAATATCTGATAAATTCAGACCCTAACCCGTTGCCGACAGTGTGACCCCGGGATATGTTACTCTCATACTGTCAAAAATGAACAAACTGTGTTTTTAAATAAATATCAAACTTCATAGCGGTTTCTTTACTTAAGATAAACAAACGGGAGCAAACCATGTCAGACAAACGTTATGCCGTCATTCACTTTAACGATGGCACCAAGATTACAATTGATTTCCCCAAAATCTCCGAAGATTTCAATATCGGGGAAAAAGTACTAAAACTCGTTAACAACCAATGCCTGTTGATTGAAGTGGAAGGGTCGCTCATGACCATCCCCATGACCAGTATTAAGTACGTCACCTCATACCCGGCACCCAACGTGTTACCAGATATCGCGATTAAGGGTGCCGTTATTGTTAATTGAGTTTAAAATGGGTTGTTACTGGCCAGGTAAACTGGTTTTCCAGATTAACGCTCGTATTCGATGAAATGGCAATTATCACGGTATTGAGTTCTGTAAATGGCGGGACATGTCTGTAATCTGTAAGTAGTTTTAATCCTGTTTCTCAATCCATTTTGTGAAACCCGAGAAATATCTTGTCAGCCTCCTTTGAGCCTGTTCATTTGTAAGTTCCCCTGAATCATTAAACATTTCGTGAGCGCTCGGCAACAGATATTCGATTGATGGGTAAACGATACTCAAGGTGCTCGCCAGTACAACCTTCAAATCTTCCTGTACTCGGGCACCACCCACCGGGCTTTTCGAAGCAGAGATTATGCCACAGGGTTTAGATTGTAAACATGATTGAAATGAAGGTCTTGATGCCCAGTCGATAGCGTTTTTCAGGACTGCAGGAATGCTGTGATTGTATTCCGGCGTTGCAAATAAAATTCCATCTGCAGATGCGATGTTTGCAATCAGTTTTTGTACTGCCCCAGGTTTTTGATCGCCATCTAAATCTTCATTGTAAAAAGGAATTTTGTCTATACTCGTTATTTCAAAATTAATCCTGTCTTGGGGCATATTTTTTATAGTATTAAGAAGCGCAGTATTGAATGAACCTTGTCTCAAACTACCGCTGATTCCCAGTATTTTCATTTTTAGAGTAACCTCATTTATTTATTTTTAATTATTTAAATTATTATTCATGTCATTGGTACCTCAATACATAAAATTTCTGACGGTTCATGGGAAACAATTTCAAGCTTGTCTTCTTCACCGATGCCGATACCATCTCGTTTTGATAACACCTGCGACCCGATACTGACGTTACCGCTAATAACAAATAAATAAACGCCGTGTTTAGTGTTGAATTTCTGATAGTTCACGGTTTCATCGAGATCCAGTTTGGCCAGTGAAAAATAGGCATCCTGGTTAATATTTACCACATTTTCTGTTCCCATGGGCCCGACGATTAGTTTAAAACCAGTGTGATTTTCCTGAGCATTAATTTCTCGCTGGTCATAACGAGGACTTATGTTCATTTTTTTTGGCATAACCCAGATTTGCAAAAAATTAACCTTGTCACTATCAGAGTGGTTGTATTCAGAATGTGTAATGCCAGTGCCAGCCGACATTACCTGAATTTCCCCGGCATTAATGACGTGCTCGTTGCCCATGCTGTCCTCATGTCTTAAGGAGCCGCTCAATGGGATTGAGATGATTTCCATGTTCTCATGGGGGTGCGTCGCGAATCCCCCGGATGGGTTGACAATATCATCATTGAGTACGCGCAACAGGCCAAAGCCCATTCTTTCAGGGTTGTGGTAGCTGGCAAAACTGAATGTATGGCGAGTATAAAGCCACCCGTGCTCTGCTTCACCCCTGGTGCTGGCAATATCTACAATTCTTGTCATTGTAGTGCTCCTGTTTTGAAAGTTATGTAAATTATAAGGGACTATAAAATTACATGTAACTATCAAAAATGGTAGGTAGGCGGAATAGAGAGAGACGAATATTCCGGGCAAATTATTCCAAGCAGTACCGCTTTTGCAATTGCCTGGTTACGATTCGTGACACCAAGTTTTTTAATTGTATTTTTTAAATGGAATATAACAGTTGGACTTTTTATAGATAAAATTTTGGCAATCTCGTCAGAAGTTTTCCCTTCTGCTGACCAAAGCAGGCATTCAAGCTCCCGTTTTGTAAGTTTTGGTCGATCGGGTTGTGACTGGGAAAAAGATGACAGCTTTGTAATTGCTTCGTGAACATAGGGCTGCAAGGCGGTTAAACTCAGGGTTGCAGTACAACATTCAACACTCCCGGTTTTTAATATATGATTGGCGGCCAGGCTAAAAATCCCGGTATTGCCAGTGTGGTTATGGATGCCAAGACTGACACCACCAATCAATCCAAAGCTGGCAGCTTCTTTTCTAAACTTTACTATTTGTTGATCCGTTGATTTAGTCAGGCGATCCCAGCAATAGGGTTCCTGGGATTCAGAACAATGTTTGAGAATGGGGTCAATCCTAGCGTAAGCCTGATCCGTGTAACACTTAATCCATGCTTCAGGGTAATCACTGATAATAAAATTCGAAATGCTGGTAAACCCACTCGGGAATTTTATGGCATAGTGAACATGGTTAAATTTCAGATTGTTTTTAATATCAATCATTATGTTCTTAATAGCCAACAAATCCTCACTCTCCTGGATTTTCGCTACCGTTTTTATAATCCATTTTTCCAAAGTATTTTCTCCAACACCAGATTACGGATTTTTTATTAAATGAAGCTGTGGAAATAGCAACAATGTCCTGAGGAACCAGAAACCCTATTGCTGGAATTAACAGTAGCAATATTCAAATAAGTAACGCGTAGTATAACGGAGATAGTGGTTCGGTGTGCCAGGACTGAGCAAGTTTTTATTCTGTCCCGAAATTTAGTGAATTCAAATTACAATAGGGCAAAAAATCCGACAAGCATAACGAAAATGCCCAGTACCAGTTTGACCAGGCCCCGGTGAGTGACATGCAATCGACTGATCTTGAGTAGCACCGGTCGGCTACTGCTGAGGCCCACCAGCAAAACCAGGGGCAAGATAAAAGCCAGGTTGTAACTGGTCAGTAGGGCATAAGCGTAAACCTTGCTGGATAGTCCACCGATCACCGCAGCGACCGCCAGGTACATGGCACCGCCACAAGGAATCGTGCAGAGTCCAATAACTATGCCACCGATGAAGGCAGCGCCCATGGTAGTCTTGCGGCCCCATGTGTGAGCCAGGCTGTGCAGGGAGGCAGGCATCCCGAGTTTGATGGGATTGTTAGGGAAAACATATTCGGCAACCATTACCAGTCCCAGAATGACGGCGATAAAACCGGCCAGACGGGTAAACACGTGGGTATTACCAAAAATCCTGATACTCGTAACCTCAACAAAACCCATGCCGAGGAAAAAATAAAGCACAAAAATACCCAGTATATAAGCACCGGCTACGGACCAGACATTCAGTTTGGCTCGACGTGTTTCACGCTCATCACAGGATTGGTCAACGATTGCCATGAGTGCGGCAATGAACAACAGCAATGTGGTAATCGCACAGGGATTGAGGCCATCGGCAAAACCTGCCACCACTGCCAGACTAAATGCCGCGTAAGGGTAGGTCTCCAGCCACGCGGCTGTAGGCGCCCGCACAGAATAAGTAAACGCCAGGTATACGCCCGCAGCCAGCAGAATGAGACTGGCTACGATGAAAAATTTTGATTGTGCCTCGCGCATTAGCACCAATCAGTTAAAATTGTTAGGTAACAATCAGCTTGCCGCGCATAAAGGGATTTTCCTTGCCACCACAACAGATATCACAATAAAAGAGGTATTCACCTGCCTTGGTGGGTGTAAAAGTAAAGGTGCGCACCTGTTTGGGCGCGACCGGTTCATTAACCTCAAAGGCGGGAACCGCGAAATTGTGCCAACCACCACCATCGGCGTGAAACTGGTTGTCCAGGTTAATCATAGTTATGGCGACGGTTTGCCCGGCTTTTGCTTTTATCACGGCGGGCGACCACCCGGACATACTGATTTCCAATGTAGCTTGCGATTGCGCGCTTTTGACATAGGGTGCCAGAAACAGCGCGGCGGCCACTGCCAGCACAACCAGGGCGGCTAACCCTGCCAGAATTTTGGATTTTTTTGAAGTGGTCCCGTGAGCCTGTTTCGTTTTCACTGGTTTTTTCTCACCCTGGATGGAAATGAAGAATTCGTCAAACCATGTCAAGTTTAGAACCTGTGTGTCACTTACAGGTCAAGTTAGAATACGTTCGCTCTTAGCGTACAGCTCGTTAAGCAACATTCATCATTTTATACTTAGTGCCGGGGTCTGGCTCATTTAGTTTCTTGGGGGCAGGACAATATTTACTTTATGTCTGTCTCCTGACAAGCTCCATTGCTTCGCCTTTTACAAACAGGAGCAAGATTAAGGATATTATAAAAATCAGGGAACCAGACAGGACTATTACGGTGCCTGGATCCTTGTTGATAGTTAGAACAGCGTATGGCTTATAGTCGAGTCCGGAGAAGACAAGCTTGAGCCCGTCGAAGGCAAGGGGCGTCTTGTCCGGATTTTTCAATAATAACCAGCCGGACACCAGGAATTTTTCTCCCTTGTATATCTTTACTTCCAGCGCAGGGTTTTGGAGTTTTTTCGAAGCTGAATACGCCTCGCCTTTGTTATCCCTGGCAAAATCTGAAATGAGGCGACCCATTTTGAATGTATAACCCCTGTTGCTCGTCACACTTCCCTTATGAAACTTGATCTTGATTATCTCCTGGGCACCCTTGCCTGAAATTTTAAACTTCATACTCTCGGGTGTTTTCCCGTGGTGGGTGATATAAACCGCGTTACCCTGGTACAGGAGCGGTTCGTTTAATCTCACCACTTTGTCCCTGACGACCTTTTTGTCCCGTAGCAGACTAAGGTAGGCATCCATCCTGAGCATGTCTCCTCTATTGGTAAATGCAACGTCCAGTTTATTCAGCCGCAGTGATAACTCACTGCTTTGCGGGACGGGGATGCTGTCGCCTTCGAGTAGACGGTTGTTCATTGTCCGGAACCCGGATGTGCTGGACACCAGGTGCCCCAAGAGACCAATAATGAAACCCAGGTGGATGGCCTGGGAAAGTATTCTTCTGGATTTGATCCTGGCTGCACCCCGGCCAGACCTTAACATAACACTGATTGAGTCCACGGTGCAGACAACAGTGTTCAGCGCAAAAAGAACCAGCAGCGCCAGGAGCAAAAATATCCACCAGGAAGCGGCGAGATTGTTCAGGCCCGCACCAAAAAGCCAGTCAAAGAATACCTTCCGATCTATCGTGCCGAGCGCTTTTGAAGAACTGGAAAGCAGAATGGTTCCGATCAGGACATCAATTGTAATGAGTAGGGTCAAACCAACCGCCAGGCGGGTGGAGGTGAAAAATTTCCAGATGTTTTTCATTGCGCCTTACATCCCGTGGGTGCTTTTCAGAAAGATGCTAACCCCAAGATAGGTAAACATCACCAGGCCAAAACCGACTATGGCCAGTACAGATACCGTTTTTCCTCGCCACTCCTTAAGCATGCGTGTGTGTAGTACGCCAACGTAATAAAACCAGAGCAGCAATGATGCCGCGCTCTTTGACTCCCAGAGCCAGTAACTGCCCCATGCCAGGTAGCCCCAGATTGCGCCAAGCAACATGGAGCCTGAAAAGAATGTAAACCCCCACAGGATCGACCGGTAGGTGATGTTTTGATAAATCCCGAGTTCAGTACTTGCACCCTTCTTTTCCTTGAACAGATAAATTGCCCCGGCCGCTGCCGCAAGGGTGAAGAGCGCGTAGGCAAAAAACGAAGTCACTACATGGATCTCGAACCACCATGTATTGAGGACAAGCGGCAGGCGATAAATACCCGCATCAGAAAAGGCGGCAAGCAGGAGTGCGAGCAAGATTACCGGAATGGTCAACACTTCTGTTGTCCTGAGCCTGTAACGAAACAGCAGTATCGTATTCAGTACAGCTATGGACCAGCTGAAAAAGAGCAGGGTTTCGAATCGCCTGGCAATGGGGGCGTGACCTGTTTCCATCATCCGCAGTGTCAGGACAATGGTGTGGAGTATTAAGGCCAGTATCAGCAGGTAGGTGGAAACACGCCGCATTGTGCGGCGTGATCCGTTTCGACTGATAACATAGCTGATGAAGCCGGCGCCATAAAAGGCGATGGTCAGCCAGAGAAAACCCTCCGTCATTAACCTCGGCTCCTTGTTTTTGTCTACTTTAGGATTGTCGAGCTGAGGCGAGCATAGAACCTGTGTGTCACTTACAGGTCAAGCTGGGATACACGCGTTTTTCAGACAATACGTCAAACAACGCTCATCATTTCTTAATCAAGTGCCTCTCTTTTTTACGGTAGTCTTACCCGTCCTACATTCCAGTTTGCCCCAAAATCAGTTGGTCCTGCTCCATATTGAGTTTGCATCAGGTAACCAAAATAGAGCCATTTTTGAACCTGGCCGTTAACGGTGATGGCGGCCACGCTTGGTTCTGTAGTCGCGATGATGCGACCTGCACGCCCACCATTAATCGTCCAACTGATACTTGAAGAACCTACCAACACGGTTTCTTCTGGTTGCCACGAGCTGATTTGCGCCGGGTCTGCACCAGAAGAAACCAGTTGCGAGCGACAAAGGTTTTGTTCGCACTGGTAATACAGGGTGTCGCCATCCATATAGGGCATCGACTCACCGCGC
>QIGL01000062.1 GCA_003228915.1 Acidiferrobacteraceae bacterium | reverse complement strand
AATCACCGGCACCGGTCAGCCCCATAAACGTTTCCTGCTGGCCACCCATGGCCACACCCAGGCGTGTCAATTCTGCCAGGCCGCGGGTAATTAGGGCGGCGCGGGCATTGGCACCAAAACCAAGGCCGTCACTAATACCGGCGGCAATGGCCATGACATTTTTAATTGCCCCGCCCAGTTGCACGCCAATCATGTCTTCGCTGGTATAAACCCGAACTCTATCATTGCGCAACCAGCCAGCTGTTGCTTCTGCGATACCCTTGTCATTTGAGGCAATCGTTAATGCGGTGGGCAAATCCCTGGCCACTTCTTCAGCAAAAGTTGGCCCTGACAAGACTGCCGTGGCTTGTGTCGCTGGCAAAACTTTGTCGGCCACCTCACTGAGCAAGGCCTGGCTACCCTGCTCCAGGCCTTTGGTTGCCCAAAGCACGATAGCGTCCGGTTGTAGATTGGGCTTAACCGCTTCGAGGGTCGTACGGAACACGTGACTGGGCACCACGATCAGCACCCGCTTCACCTCATTGATGAGCTCGGGTAAATCGCTGCGGATATATAAATTATCGGGGAAGGGAAAATCTGGCAGGTAACGACTATTTCTTCTTTCATGGTTCAGGGTCGCCATGCGGGCAGCATCGTGGCCCCATAAAAAGACTGGCAACCCGTTGCGAGCCAGTAACAAGGCCAGGGCGGTGCCCCATGACCCGGCACCTAAAACAGCAATTGCCTGACTGTGATCAATTTTGGTCATGGCAGTTTATTTTTAATAGGCAAACATGGCCGTATCGATAACAACCTGGCTTGTTAGTGTTTGACGGCTTTAGCGTCTTTGGCGGCCTGACCATGCCGCTGTTGATACAAGGCCTCGAAATTAATAGGATTAATCAGTAGCTGTGGGAAACCACCCTTGGCCACGAAGTCATTTATGGCCTCGCGGGCAAATGGCAATAAAATATTTGGGCAAGCTATCTCCAGTACCTGGTTTATTTCTTTCTCCGGTATGCCATTGAGCAAAAAGACACCGGCATGTTTTAGCTCAACAAGAAATACCGCGTCCTTATTTTCATTTTTTGCATCAACCGTGATGGCCAGGATCACTTCAAAGTAACCTTCGCTATCGGCTACAGGCTCGTGTTGTATGTCTACCTGGATATTGATAACAGGGGCTTTATTCTCCAGAAAAATTTTTGGTGTGTTGGGTGCTTCATAGGACAGATCCTTGATGTAGATTCTTTCCATGGAAAGTGAAGCCTGTGTTTCATCGTTCATGATTTTATGATTTCCGTAGATATTTTTTGATTATAAACAATAGTGTTTAAAGTATTTGCGCAATAAGTATCAGGCGTTTAATAAGGGGTCCAGTTCACCATCCATATCAAGCTCGGCAAGATCCATATACCCGCCAACGTGGGTGTCACCGATATATATCTGGGGTACTGTGTATTGACCGGTTCGATCCACCATTTCCTGTTTTTTTTCAGGTTCTTCGTCTATTTGAATTTTATCTATATCAATGCCTTTTTTTTCAAACAGGCGTACTGCCATCTGGCAGTAGGGACAGGCGCGGGTGCAGTACATTGAGACTTTTGACATTGGCATGATTGTAATGTTTTTTTCAGGTTATTTCTCAATCGGTAAATTTTCCTTTTTCCATGCCGTGATACCGCCGGAAAGAATGTTTACAGATTCAAAACCATTTTTACGTAACATGGAGGCGGCGCGTCCAGATCGGTTACCAGTTTTACAACTAATGATAACTGGCTTGGCTTTGTGTTTGTCCAGCTCACCCATGCGTTTAACCAGGCTCGATAAAGGCATGCTGACTGAATTCAGTATGTGGCCCTCTTTAAATTCATTGTCTTCACAGACATCAATCATGACGGCTTTTTCCTGGTTCATTAAACGAACCGCTTCAAATGCGCTGACGGCATTAATGCCCAGAAATTTCTGGGTGATGGCACCGCCATAGAGCATATACAGTATGACCAGCAGGCCGGCAAATAAATACCAATTAGTAATAATAAATTCCATGGGATCCCACTATTAAGTCACTATCAATAAAGAAAAGGGAGTTTAAAGCATGTTCATGCCTGGCAGAACAGCCAGCGTTAAAATATTAGGTAAAAATGATAAAAAAACCGCTAAAGTGCAGTGGCAATAATACTAAAAATCGTTACTGCAAAATGCCTCACGCAACAGGCCGATCAATTTGGTGATTTTGGGGTCGCTAACCTTGTAAAAAACCTTGTTGGCATCTTTGCGGGCCACCAAAATACCCTTGTCACGCAGAATTGACAGATGCTGGGATATATTACTCTGGGAAGTGCCCACCTTGGTGACAATCTCGTGAACACTCACTTCAGTGGTCGTGGAGCTGAGCAGGCAAAGAATTTTCAGTCGTAGTGGATGAGCCATGGCTTTCATGGAACGGGCGGCCAGGATGATGTCATCTTCATTGTGCATCAGTAACTGGACGATATTTTCAGCGGTTGCAGTCATAAGGGGTTCCTATTAATTCGCATATTGGTTCAGGCCTTTTGCTGCCTTTATTAATAAAACATTATACAATGATATACCATTAGATGAAGATCATATATATAAGAGAAGATTAGAAGCGCCTGTTTATGTCGAAACTACCAAAACCCCTTATTTTACTGATACTTGACGGATGGGGGCACAGCGAATCCCCGGACTACAATGCTATTTATACGGCCAAAACCCCCAACTGGGACCGTTTATGGGCGCGCTGTCCCCACACCCATATACATGCCTCGGAAGCAGCTGTTGGCCTGCCCTCGGCCCAAATGGGTAATTCCGAGGTCGGCCATCTCAACATGGGAGCCGGTCGCGTGGTTTACCAGGAATATACCCGCATCAACCGTGCTATTAGCTCCGGGGATTTTTTCACCAATAAAACCCTGACCGATGCCGCCGATATCGCCATTAAAAACGATAAAGCGGTCCACATATTGGGCCTGTTATCACCCGGCGGTGTCCACAGCCACGAAGACCACTTGCAGGCTATTATTGAATTAGCCGTTAAAAGAGGTTGTAAAAAAGTTTATTTACACGCCTTTCTGGATGGCCGTGATACCCCGCCACGCAGTGCGGCTGCTTCGATCCAGGCCATGGAAGATAAATTATCTGAACTGGGTTGTGGTCAATTTGCCTCGGTGATTGGCCGCCATTTCGCCATGGACCGGGATCATCGCTGGCCCCGGGTGCAGTCATCTTACGACTTAATGACCCTGGGCAAAGCCGATTTTACGAGTCAGTCAGCCAAGGGGGCACTCGACCAGGCTTATGACCGTGGCGAGACCGATGAGTTTGTCAGAGCGACTGCTATTCTCACCGAAGGTAACAAGCCGGTTAAAATGGTCAATGGTGATGTTATATTTTTTATGAATTTTCGTTCTGACCGTGCCCGCCAGATCACGAGGCCGTTTATTGAACCAGACTTTGATGCCTTCGAACGAAAATCAAAACTTAAGCTGGGCAGTTTTGTTAGTCTCACTGAGTATAATTCCGAATTTCACGTGCCGGTCGCTTTTCCGTCAGATCGTCTTGAGAATGTTTTTGGTGACCACCTGGCCAAGCTGGGCAAGCGCCAGCTACGTATTGCCGAAACGGAAAAATATGCCCATGTTACCTTTTTCTTTAATGGCGGCCGGGAGCAACCGTTTGAAGGTGAAGAGCGTATTCTTATTCCTTCGCCAACGGATATCCCAACCTACAACCTGAAGCCCGAGATGAGCGCCGCCCTGCTCACGGAAAAACTTATTGACGCTATCAAAAGTGATCGTTTTGATGCCATTATTTGTAATTATGCCAATCCGGATATGGTCGGCCATACCGGTGACTTTGATGCGGCAGTGAAAGCCATTGAAATACTGGATAATTATATTGATGAGGTTGCAAAAGCTGTCGCTAAAGCAGGTGGCGAAATGCTGGTGACCGCCGACCATGGTAATGCCGAGCTCATGTTTGATGTTGAAACTGGCCAGGCCCATACCGCGCATACGACCAACGTAGTGCCTTTTTTCTACATTGGCAGAGCTGGAAAGGCGGCAGACAGGGGATCACTGGAAGACGTAATCCCAACCATGCTTTACTTGATGGGCCTGCCGATTCCCGTTGAAATGACTGGCCGCTCACTTATTACCCTGGACGAACTGGAAGATAGCACCAATGCCTGATAACTTGCCTGATGCATTATTTATATTGTATTGGTGACAAATCTCAGGCAAAAAGTTTTGCGTTAACACGATGGCGTTTACTTTATCAAAATGCACTCTGGATAAATATTCAGAAAGCTTATGCTAAAAAAATTTTTAACAGACAACTTTAAAAATATTATTTTTTCTGTTGCAATTTTATTGATAACGGGCCTGTACTTGCCAGTATTTGCTGCGTCGGAACAGGAAAATCAGGCAAGGCTTGAGCAGGTAAAAAAACAAATTCAGGCCTTGCAAAAAAAACTGGAAGGCACCCGTGGCCAGCGAGACAATGAACTGGTCGCACTGCGACGAACAGAAAAAGAAATTGGCAATATATTACGTGCAATAAAAAACACGGGCCAGGAGTTAAAGCAGGAACAACGGCAAATGGGTCACCTGCAACGAAAAAAAAGCCGGCAACAATCATCGCTCACACAATACCAGTCCCGTCTGGCCCGGCAAGCCCAGGCAACTTACGCCATGGGCCGGCAGGAATACCTGAAATTATTACTAAACCAACAAGACCCAGCCCGGGTTAGCCGCATGCTGGTCTATTACAATTATATTAACCAGGCCAGGCTCAAACAAATTCAGCAGGTCCAGTCGGTTATGCAGGATATTGACCAAACCTCGGCAGATATTTCACAACGGCAGCGGCAGCTGAAAACGCTACGGGAGCAGCGGGCCGTAAAAAAAGAATCCCTCGAGAAAACAAGGGCCAATCGTAAGCAAATCCTCGCCAAATTGAACCGAAAGGTGCGATTTCAGTCTAAAACCCTGACTGACCTGAATCAGGATCGCCAACGACTCCAGGATTTACTCCAGGGACTGCAAGATTATCTCTCTGAATTACCGGAACTACCTGATTTGAAAGCAAGATTTGGTAAATCTCGTGGTAAGATGAAGCTACCTGTTCGCGGATCCTTGCTGGCTCTTTATGGTGCCCCACGCAATCTGGGAGATTTACGCTGGAAAGGCTTGTTTATCAGGTCCAAAACCGGCGCCAATGTCAGGGTTATTTTCCGTGGTCGGGTCGCTTATGCCGACTGGCTACGCGGATTTGGGCTACTCTTGATTATAGAGCACGGTGATGGCTATATGAGTCTTTACGGTCATAATAGCAGTCTCTATAAAGAAGTCGGCGATTGGGTAGAAACTGGCCAGGTGATATCGAGTACCGGCAATACGGGTAACCCGCCGACACCCGGACTCTACTTCGAGATTCGACAAAATGGCCGGCCCCGGGACCCATTAATCTGGGTCCGCCGAGGTTAAATATTACAGAGTTAAGAGATTAAATTATTTCAGTTATATTTATATAACTATATTATTAGAAACAGAATTGTTGATGTGTTGGAGAATGAAACAATGAAATATGCAAGTCGTTATGTGTTAATTTTGATGATCGGTGTTTTTATTGGCGCCGGCGTGACCATTGAACGTGCCGTGCAGGCTAAACGGGAACAGAGCAAGGAAGTCTTATCACCGCTGCCACTCACCGAACTGCGAACACTCACCGAGGTTTTTAACCGCATAAAAACTGATTACGTTGAAGAAGTTACCGATAAAAAAATTATTAACGATGCGATCAGTGGCATGTTATCGAAGCTTGATCCTCACTCTGCCTACCTGGATAAAGCCAGCTACCGGGAAATGCGTATTGGTACTGAAGGAAAATTTGGTGGCCTTGGCATTGAAGTCACAATGGAAAACGGATTCGTTAAGGTCGTCTCCCCTATTGAAGATACACCCGCTGCCCGGGCAGGACTTAAATCCGGAGATTTAATTGTCAAGCTTGATGAAAAACCCGTTAAGGGCATGACACTTTCTGATGCAGTTAAAATTATGCGTGGCAAAGTAGGCAGCAAAATAGAATTGCTTGTAGTCCGTGAAGGTTTCAACAAACCAAAAGAATTCACAATCACCCGCGCGGTCATTAAAATAAAAAGTGTCAAATATCGTTTGCTCGAACCAGGATTTGGTTACGTGCGCGTTACCCAGTTCCAGGCAAATTCTCCAAAAAACATGGTCTCGGCAATTGCCAAGGTAAAGGCAAAAAATCGCGGCAAACTTAAAGGCATGATACTGGATTTACGCAACAACCCTGGCGGGGTTTTGCCAGCCGCTGTTTCCATTAGCGATGCTTTTATCACCAGCGGCCTGATTGTCTACACTGAAGGCCGCAGCGCCGACGCAAAACTAAAATACTCTGCTACCCCATCTGACATACTGGATGGTATTCCACTTGTCGTATTGGTTAATGGTGGTTCGGCATCTGCTTCCGAAATTGTTGCCGGCGCACTCCAGGATCACAAGCGGGCAATTATTCTCGGCACCAAAACATTCGGCAAGGGCTCGGTGCAAACCATATTACCCATGAGTGGGGGTACTGCCCTGAAACTAACCACCGCCCGCTACTACACGCCCAAGGGTCGTTCAATACAAGAGGTCGGCATAGTGCCAGATATTATTGTCGAGGAAGCCAAGGTCACGAAAGCCAACAATGGTACCAGAATTCGTGAGGAAGACCTGACAGGGCATCTTCAGAATGAAAATAAAAACAATAATTCGGCGAAAAAATCAAAAAAGAAAAAAAATCAAAAAGAAAATGACGCTGCTGATTACCAGCTCAATGAAGCGCTTAACTTGTTAAAAGGTATAACCATCTTCGCGGCCAAGTAAGGCTAATGCGCTTTTTTACCTTGCGCTTGTTATGCATCACCATAACCTTGATAAGCGCAACCGGGTTGGCCCAGGAAAGTAACGCTAAAACCACCCAGACCGAACCGGACACGGTTTATATTGCCATCATTATTGATGATCTCGGGAATGACCTGCAAAACGGCAAACGCACCCTGGCGCTAGCTGGCCCGGTCACCGGTGCGATCCTGCCACATACAAAGTTTGGTCGCAGGCTGGCAAATGAGGCCCACGAAAAAAATAAGGAAGTTTTATTGCATCAACCCATGGAATCGATTGGCCATGAAGATCCAGGTCCCGGCAAACTTGTCTCCGGTATGCCTGATCTGGAAATAACCCTGACACTAAAGAATAATCTCAAGACCGTTCCCTTTGCAATTGGCATCAATAATCACATGGGTAGTTTGCTTACCCAGAAATCCCGGGAAATGGCGACCGTCATGGCCATGCTCCAAAAATCAGACAAGCTTATTTTTGTAGACTCTCTGACCACCCCAAAGAGTCTCGCGACCGATGTCGCTGCCCGCTTTAAAATTCCCTATATACGTCGTGACGTATTTCTTGATAACGATCGTAACGCAACATTTATTGATAATCAGTTTGATAAATTATTAAGAATTGCCAAAAAAAGAGGTGTTGCCCTGGCCATTGGTCACCCCTACAACGAAACCCTGACAATACTTGAAAACAGGCTGCCAACCCTGGCAGCAAAAGGAATTGAATTAATTCCTGTATCCAGCCTGCTTAAAAAAAAATACCGGGGTAAAGAACTTTGAGCAAGGTACTGATACCACTGGCCCAGGGCTTCGAAGACCTGGAAGCGGTTACAATAATCGACTTACTGCGTCGGGCCGATATTAGCGTAACCACGGCAGGGCTGGTAACGGGGCCTGTCACTGGCAGCCGGGGTGTTGTGATCGTGCCCGATGCACTACTGGCTACAATTCTCGAAAACGACCCCGTACCTGATTATGACATGGTTGTTTTGCCCGGTGGACAACCAGGGGCGACCAATCTTGAAAATGATACCCGGGTCATAAAATTACTGAAAAACCTGGCCAAAAAAAACAAGTACCTTGGTGCGATTTGCGCGGCGCCGGCTGTTCTGGCGCGTGCAGGCCTGTTATCAGAACGACGGGTCACCGCCTATCCCGGTACCCTCACAGCGGAAAATTATCCTGATATTAATGTACTGGACGACAGCGTGGTCATAGATGGTAATATTATTACATCCCGTGGCCCGGGAACGACCATGGATTTTGGCCTGCAACTCATAGAGTTGCTCACCGACAAACAGGTGCGCGACAAAGTCGAGGCAGCACTGATGCGACCCGAAACTGGAGTTATGAAATGACGAAAAAAAAGGCTGGTAAAGCCAAAGAAAAAACTGGTTCAAAATCCAGTGCAAAAATCAGAATACGCCCACTGCGACCCACGGATATTGAAGCAATCATGCGCCTGCACCGTGAACTTGGCTGGAATCCGGCATTTCAATCCGACGGTAGCACGCTCAGGCAAAGGTTGGCTGCATTAATTACTGAAGAAACTGCACTGCTCCTGGTCGCTGAAATCAACGGCAAGGTAGGTGGTTATATCCATGGCCAAACCATGACCTACCTGCTTTTTGCTGGCAGCGAAATGATGATTTCAGAAGTATTTGTTCGGGACAAATTTCGGGATAAAGGGGTCGGCAAGGCATTAATGATCGCCATGGAAGCTGAAGCGGCAAAACAAAAATGTTTTCGGATCAGTGTAATGAATAGTCGTCAGCGTGAATCCTATAAACGTAATTTTTACCCGTCCCAGGGTTATGATGAACGTGACCAGACTGCAGTGTTTAGCAAACGTCTGGACTGGGGTTGAGTGTAGTAAAATGAGGCCTGAAAGAACTTCCAGCGTTCAGGCCCGGGAAACAGGCTACCTGAAGTCGTAACGAGTTCCAAAATAAAGTTTGCTCTGGTTCAACTGCCAGTTAAGTTCATTGTTGCTGGAACTGTAATTGGCCTCGGCATTAACACTCCAGTTGCCCTGTACTTTCCAGCGCCAACCAGCTGACAGGCGCGAATAATAATCTGTCTCCAGGTAATTATTGTACTGGTTATCCAGGCTGCCGGGGGTACTGCCTTGATCGTAACGACTCTTTTGAAGTTTTAACTGCAGGTATGGCGTGTGGGTCTTGAAAAATGTCATTTGCCCGCCAACAGAAAAGCCGTAATAACGGCGCGCCGATAACTCATCACTTTTTTCGGCTGCGTCCTCATCACCCAGGAACACACTGCCGGTCAAACTGGATTGCCGGGTATCAGCAAAACGACTGGTCCATGAGACCGTTGCCATTGTGCTGGTAGTGTCCAGCAATGACCCCTGGGCATATACATTTTTTGAATGACTTGCTGACAGTGCAAAACTACTGTCTTCATCAAGGTCGTGTTGCCACTTCACACCCCAGGCATCCAGTGCCGTATAAGGCTGGCGGTTAAACATTGATACTTGTTTATACACGGGAAAGTAAAAAGTATTGTTGTCTTTGCGTAACCCGAGCATATTGAATCTCTGGTTCATAACATTTGTATTAGTCAGTTGATTCCGTTTCATACTTTCGAATCCCATGGTTTCAGCGGCCATAAAATCAGCGGCCAGGGAATCGGTGGTGGCAAGACGATCCCAGCCAGAATCATAGTCCTGGGCGTCAGCCTCCGCACCGATAGCAGTAACCTGGGCTAATAAAAATGCCTGGGCCAAAACCGGGGTTGTCGCAAAAAATGAGGCAGTCAGCACAACCAATAGTATGAGATTTTTGCTCGCCATAACCTTCATATTATGAGGATTAATACTAAGATTACCAAATTATAGCATGGAAATTAGACCGGCCAAATGAACCGGTTGTCGGAAAATTACTTTTTGCCTGGTTTCGAGAGAGCCATAGCAAAAGTTAGACTAAAAATACCTGAAATACCTATCCCCCAGCCGATTCCCTGCCTGATTTGTAACGTGTGAAATAAACCCGGCAAAAAAGTCTCGCCCTGGCTATTAATACCCAACAAAACTGCAGCAATAATAATTAATCCAATACCGGCGCCAATAAACAGGTTTTTTTGTCGAATTTGTCGCTGCTGCAATTGTTCCAGGCGGTTATGTAATTGTTTCAGCTCACTAATATCGCGACCCGACCCCTGGTCTTGCAGAAAATCATGAATTAGCCTGGGCATTTCCGGTAATTGTTGCCATAAACGGGGCATTTCCCGGCGCAATGCCCGTACCAGGGCTTTTGGTCCCAATTGTTCGTGCATCCATTTTTCAAGATAAGGTTTTGCCGTTACCCACAAATCCAGCTCCGGGTACAACTGTCTGCCCAAACCTTCAATCTGGAACATGGTTTTTTGAAGTAAAACCAATTGCGGTTGTATTTCCATATTAAACTGACGCGCTGTCTGGAATAACCGTAACAATAATTTACCGAAAGAAATATCTTTTATGGGTTTGGCAAAAATTGGTTCGCACACAGAACGAATGGCTGCTTCAAATTCTTCAGCTTTGGTATCTGCGGGCACCCAGCCTGCGCGCAGGTGGGCCTCGGCAACGGCCCGGTAGTCACGGTTAAAAAACCCCAAGAAATTTTCCGCCAGGTAACGCTTATCCTTTTCGCCCAATGAGCCCATGATACCAAAATCAACTGCCCGATATTCACCGTCTGCTGTGACAAAAATATTTCCCGGGTGCATGTCGGCGTGAAAAAAACCATCCCGGAATGCCTGGGTAAAAAAGATCTCTACCCCGTCCCTGGCCAGTTTTCCCAGGTCAATACCCGCGGCATTCAAAGCGTCAAGGTCACCGATTGGAATGCCATGGATTCTTTCCATGACCAGAACATCTGTATTAGTAAAATCCCAGTAAATTTCGGGCACATATAACAAACTGGAACCTGCAAAATTAGCTTTTAATTGACTGGCGTTGGCACCTTCACGCATCAGGTCCAACTCGTTACGAATGGTATGGGCAAACTCATCTGCCACTTCAACCGGGCGCAGGCGTTTACCATCCTGCCAGTATTTATTGGCCAGTTGTGCCAGTGTATATAACAATTTCAGGTCACGTTCGATAACAGGCTCGATGCCAGGGCGCAATACCTTAACCGCAACCTCACTACCATCATGTAATTTGGCGAAATGTACCTGGGCAACGGATGCTGAAGCGACGGGATTAATATCGAATTCACTGAAAATATTTTCCAGCTTATCTTTAAATGAAGTCTCTATAACTTCAATCGCTAATTTTCCACTAAAAGGTGGCACCGCATCCTGGAGGCTGGTGAGCTCATTGGCAATATCAGCCGGTAATAAATCCGGGCGGGTGGAGAGCATTTGTCCAAATTTAACAAATATCGGTCCCAATTCTTCCAACGCCTCACGTAATCGCACGGCACGGGGTTTTTTATCTTTTGGCAGCCAGCGCCAGGGTAATAACCGGATGCACAAACGATATACGCGAAAGATGTGCAGGGTTGTAACAAAATCATCCAGATCATGGCGCATGGCGATATGACTGATTTTTAATAATCGTCTGGCGCGGGAGAGAATCATAAAATGACTTTTTCTTTAAGCCGGGTCAATCGACTCGCCAGTCGATCAACACCAGAGCGCAACTCGTCGATACCGTCGAGCAATTCATCCACTTCATCAGGTCTCGGTGTTAACTGGCGTTCTTCCTGAATGTATTCGGCAAAGTCTGTGGAAAATGTCCTGGTCGCACTGGATTTCCAGGATCGCAATCCTTTTGCAATTAAACCCAGGCGATGGGCCGGTCCATCGCCAATAAACTTCGCAAGTTGGCCGGTTAAATCCAGATCAAGCTTATCCATTATTTCTTTAAAATTTTGACCTAAAAATATATCGCCCCGGATTTGCATATCTGCTTTTGCCATATTACTGGCGCTGGCTTCGCCAAAAAGTAAACGAATAAATGCAGGCAAGTTACCACTGATAGTGACATCAGCTTCAGCATCACAGCTCAATCGCATACGCAGACCACCGGCTGACGGCAGCATATATATAGTATGGTCTGCCTGATCCTGTCGCCGGTACTGCAAACAAATTACCTTGCCATCCATGTCTCCCAAACGATCCAGTGTATCCCGGTCCAGGCGCAGGATACGATTGGCCATATCCTCGGCATAAGGAAGCATGAGTTTTGTAAAAGTTTCCATGACAAAAAAGGTCGTGTGTATTTATTTAGCTTTAATTAATTTACAAAGCGAGATTAAATTTTATACGCTTTATGCAGGGCAACAATACCACCGCTTAAATTAAAATAATGGGTTTTGCTGAATCCGGCCCGATCCATCATTTGTTTGAGTGTTTCCTGATCCGGGTGTTTGCGAATGGATTCTGCCAGGTAACGATAACTATCCTCGTCATCAGCCACCAGTCGTCCCATAAACGGTAACAACTTAAAGGAATAAACATCGTATATTTTGTCCAGCCCTGGCAACACCGGTTTGGAAAATTCCAGCACCAGTAAACAGCCGCCGGGCTTGAGTACACGATACATAGATTCAAGTGCTTTTTGTTTATGGGTCATATTTCTTAACCCGAATGCCACACAAACACAGTCAAAAATATTGTCGCCAAAAGGCAAGGCTTCCGCATCCGCCAGTGCAAATTCTGAAACGCCCGTGATGCCTTTATCAATTAAACGATCCCGCCCAAGAGATAACATAGACTCGTTAATATCGGATACCACTACCCGACCCCTGGGCCCCAGTCGTTTACTAAACAAGGCCGCCATGTCACCGGTACCACCCGCCACATCCAGCACCTGGCTATCACGATGGACGCCGCTTTGGTCAATGGCAAATTTTTTCCAAAGTCTGTGAGCGCCCAGCGACATCAAGTCATTCATCAGGTCATACTTGCCAGCGACAGAATGAAACACCTTGCCGACCAGGCCCGCTTTCTCGGATTCACTTACATCCCGATAACCGAAATGGGTTTGGCCTTCATTTTCGTTTGTAGAATTAGTCATACTTTCTCTCGAAGCTTCTGGCTCTCGATTTCTCTTAAAATTTTGGCAGCTAGCCTTTAATGAAAAAATTCAAAACACTGGACAAGATTAACAAGATTTACTGGATTAAACCTTATATCTGAATCCTATTTGCAAAGTAAAGTCATCCTGTTAGTCCCGAAATCTGAATGACAAGCATATATTGATCAGAGTTTCCCTTGTCATCTCGACCGCAGTGGACGACTCCATGGATGGAGGAGCTAGAGCAACGCATGGAGCAGTTGCCGAGAGATCTCAACCCACGGAACT
>QIGL01000002.1 GCA_003228915.1 Acidiferrobacteraceae bacterium | reverse complement strand
GCTGAAAGGTTCTCGGCACGAAAATAGATACTCATGACAATGTCCTTCACCAGCTGCTTCATATCAAAGCCACTGGCAAAATTAGTACTGGTGGTAGATAGAAAGCTTTCCAAATTTGGAAACTGGATAGTATAGGCTGGATCTGTATTGTAACCGGTCAGGCCCGTAAACATAATCTTGACGGTTTTACTGGCAAAGTTTGGATCAGTTGCAATACGTTCGCCCAAGTAACGAATAGAATCGGCACTCCTGGCTGCTGCAGCTGCTGAATCTGCAGGTATCGCAGCAGTCTGGAGCTCATAACCAGGATCCAACATCCGCGGCACACCATTCGTGGTGCGGTTGTTATACCAATTACCGTAATCGCCCCGGAATCGGCCGGAGTTATCCCAGTTTTTCATTAAACCGGCAATGGGGTCCACGTTGTTATGGCAAACCGCACATTGTGGGTCTTCATAGGTAGGGACGCTGCCCAGAATATTATCAAGATCCAGGCCATCACGAGGGGCAAAACCCTCGGCATCGACACCGAGGAAATGACTCATCACTGCATTGGTACGGCCACGGTTTATGTTTGTGTTCGTAGATGGATATCGAGTCATGTACACCAGGGTTGACATAATCCCGGAATGGACGTTGACACCTACGTCACTGGTCAGAGTTGCCTGGCGAAAATCAGTCATATCAGCATTGGCCGGGTAATTAAAACCACCGCCCACACTGGCACTAAATAAAGTCGCTGAATAGGGGTTCACCATAACGTAATTGGCCGTCACGATTTCTGTGAAGGGTCTGTTATTACTAACGACATTGGCAATTAGCTCCAGTGGTGCCTTGGCAATACCATAGTTGGCACCCAATTGCTCTGAATTTGCATTGTTCATGTCATCATCAAAAAAGTTACCATTGGTGAAATTATCCAGATTAAAGAAACGGGTAGGCTCACGGTTAGACGTAGCAAATTTATCTGTCAGTAACAGGTCATTGTAGATTTCTTTCAGGCGGTCATAAAACGCGGGTTCGGTATTCATGATGTTGGTCAAAATCGCATCAAGTGCCAGGTTGAAAGCTATCTCATCTGCTACGCCAACAATACTTGCTTCTTCACCGGTGGTCGGCAAACGACTGGCCAATGCCAAAGTTACTTTGCGTAGCCGCTGATAATAAGAACCAATATCAACACCCTGGGTATTAATAGTGTCGGCCACACACGCAGTTGCCTTTTGAACCATATCGGCAATTGCCACATAACCTGGCTGTGTGGTGTTGGCAAAAATTTGGCCACCACCATGAGCCACAGCAGCTAATGACTTTGAAGTCATCATAGACCCACCGCTGCCATCAGAAAGACCGGCAATTTGCTTGAACTTGGCAAAATCTGCTACAGCATCAACGCCTGCAAGATAAAAACCATTAGGTGTCAGCGGTATGGTTCGAGCACCGCCAGGCACATGACAGCCACGACAGGAGCCGGCATCTGGATTCGCTGCATTTGGACCGGCTGACATAGCAGGAACGGTCACTGCCTGGAACTCGGATACCAGGGTAGAGCACTTCACCGCTGGTGGCGAAATCGTGACATTCTGGGTACCAGTCGTGACATTACCGCTAGAGTCCGTTGCCTGCCAGGTCAACACAGTCGTTTGATTAAATGGGAAAGTAGCTGGTGCGCCTACAACTATTGGTGTAATTGAACCCTGGCCGTCGACATTATCAACCGCAGTAGCCATACCTAGTGGCACGCTTGCAAAGGGTACCGGGTTGCCATTAAGGGAGACAAATGTCACATCACTGGGTACTGACATGGTCGGCGCGGTATTATCGACTACTTCAACCGTTTGTGGCGCAGTGGCGGTATTAGCTGTTGGAAGAAAACTGTCAGCTACAGACCAAGTAACCGTGGTAGAAGGAACTGCGGTAGTACCAACCGGGAAGGTCCAGCTATTACCGGCATTATTGGCATCTATCACATTACCAGCAGCCGGGCTGGGCGCACCATTGGTAAAGCTGTA
The DNA here is from genome assembly GCA_003228915.1 of Acidiferrobacteraceae bacterium. Lineage (GTDB taxonomy): Bacteria > Pseudomonadota > Gammaproteobacteria > Acidiferrobacterales > SZUA-150 > SZUA-150. Next base: position 12,682 of record QIGL01000002.1, on the reverse strand, counting down.
AGGCGCGACACCACCAGCGGCCGTGGCCGTACCCAACATGGCACTGGTCACAACCATGGTGCGTCTAGAAGGTGTGGTATTAATCGGTAATGCCGGTACTACAATTGGGTTGCCCTGGGCGACTGTCAAATTCTGCGGTGCCACAAGCACAATCGAATTGCTGACAACAACTTGTTGTATTTGAGTAGCGGCCTGTGCCCCGCTATCGGTCAGTGTCCAGGCAAAGAAATGGGTGCCAGGCAATACAGACGGTACAACAACAGGTGATACAGGACTTACAAATCCTGAAAGGGTAAACCCAGATGGAATTGGCACGCCAGCGGCATCAACTTCAACCACAGAAACCGCAGGATTAGGATCTGCATCCATGACATTGGTCACCCAGCCGAGGTCAACATTAACCTGGGCTACTGCTGCTGCGATGTATATAAGTGATGTATTTGTTAGATCAAAACGGGGTGCTGTGCGATCCTGAATATTGACTGTTCGAGTCTCAGTCAGGATCAGGCTAGCGCCGTCGGTGGCTGTCCAGGTAACACTAGTGACACCTACAGGCAGGTTTCTCGTCAGTGCTGCACCGACAGCAACCATAGTATTGGTTTCAGTGACCGTGCCGCCAGTGGTAATAGTCGCAGTGATCGTAACAGGTGAGGTGCCGTTTAAAGTGGTCGCCGTGCCCAGATCAACTGATGTGGCGGGCCCGGTTGCTTCCAACTGGCGATTTGTAACATTCGGCTGAACGTCCAGGGTAAACTGGCCAGAGCCATTACCGCTGGCATCAACTAATGGGTTTGCGTCTTCTGTACCACCGCCAGCGTTACATGCCAACAGGGCAGTAAAACTGCCAAAAATCATTAACCGAGCTATTCGACGAATCATTTGCATAACCCTTATCCTCTATCACCTTAACTGTTCTTGTTTTCTTTTAGCCGACCTGTGTCTTTTTTGTCACAGATCGACATCTCGAATTCTTTCCCAATTTCTTCTTATAGCGCCTGTCTCGGATAACCTGAGAAAAAGCACTTCTTTTATAACTGGAGCCAGACTTTCTCTTGTTTATAGCAGAGTGTAAAGGGGGGTTATTTCAGGGTTTCTTGTGGACAATTACATATAAGTCATTGTTTTATATACCTATAGGTAGCCACCGGAATTGGGTGCCGGGCCTGCTCGACGGCATTCATGACCCGATGTTTGGTGATTAATATCAGGGTAATTGGCCAACAAATCATACATTTCTGACCATTTTTTGAGATTAGTCATTTTTGGGGGACAAATATTGTGCCGGACACAGGGCGGGATCGGGCAACTACTCCCACCCGTCATGCCGGCCCACGAGCCGACATCCAGGTATAACAAGCACTTGATCTTCTGGATCATGCGACCAAATACCGGGCTTGCCTCAGAACTTAATATTCGACCCGGTTAATTCAATCACAGCTTTTGGTGTCTGGGTGGTGTTTTTGTTAATAAACCGCGTCCCTGTCGACCGTCATGCCGGACTTGATCCGGCATCCAGTATTTAGATGTAAGGTGGGCAGTGCCCGCCCTACCCCAGCTAGAACTTGATATTCGACCCGGTTAAGTCAATCACTGCTTTTGGTGTCTGGGTGGTGTTTTTGTTAATGAACTGTTCGACCTGGGCATTTTTAAAGTTCATTTTGCCATCTATGGTGACATTCTCGAATTCCAGTTTTTTGGCTTTGAGTTTTTCGAACTTACCTTCTTTGATTGTGGTACCGGATATGTAGATAGAATCAGCTATTGCTTCGGAAGCATGAAAGGTGCGCAAATTTGAATTTAATATTCTAGCTTTACCAATTTTTCCACCAAGCAATACAACTCGATCTTTACTATTGATTACCAGGAGATCATCAATCTTGGTATCAGCAAATCCTAACCCTTGCAGCCAAAGATCAGTATTTTCTATCGTGGCTCGTTTAATGTAACTATCATCAAAGGCAATTCTGTCGCCTTTTATATCCTTTAGTATTAATTCCCTGATTGTGAGATTACCCCCACCCGGCTCATGTAGTTCGCTATCGGTAATTTCCAGCTTGTCTATTTTGGAACGGCTGAAATCAACATCCAGTTCGCTTTTATTGAAGGTGAGGGATGAGGGAGCACTGAGGCCAGTAAAATCTGTATTAACAAATTTAGACTCAGAAAAAGACAAAACAGCTTGAGACTTATCAAAATCTACACGCTCAAACTCTACATTCTGAAATTCTACTTTGCTCTGGCTAAGTTTAAAAAAACCAGTGGAAAGAAAATCACAGTTTATGAATTTTACATTCACTAATTTTGATTTGCTGAAACTGGATCCAATAAATTTACAATTCTTGAAGATTACATCAGTCAGTATTGAGTTTTTAAATTTCACTTCACTAAACTCACTATCCTCAAACACACTGTTTGTAATATGGCTGTTGGAAAAATCTACTTTTTCCCATTCTGTATTAGAGAAAGTCGCCCCGGATAAAATAACACCCGTGGTTGTTTTATTCTTGATAATGGCATCACTGAGCTTAACTTTGTTTTCGCTGGCATAAGCATTGAACACTTCAACGTCATTGAAACGTTCAGCCCAGCTCCCTATTATTTCTGTTTTTACACCCATAAAGCCATAAACTCCCAAACTTAGGATCAGGACAAGTAAAGTCCTAAAGTAATTTTTATTTAATATCATTAAATGAAATATATATTTTATTTTGTTATTTCTTCTTCATAACTACTGAATTCTGAAAACTCATCTCGATACCATTTTAGATTAGGAATTTCCCCATATCTTTCATGTCGCCGGATATAATAGCCTTCTGTTCTTTTTATTTCTGCATACATTTGTTCAACCAAATCATCTTCCCTGTCATCATCGGCATTATTAATTTTCTGCTTATATTTTTGACGCACCAGTTCTTTGCTTGATCGGACTTCAACATGAAGGTTCCAAGGAGAAGAGAAGTCATATTGTTTGTAACCAGGGCGATTGTTCAATGCATCATTTTTAAATTTTAAGGATAAAAATATTGACAGATTTTTGCTGCCTTTTTCCTCTATTCTCGAGAAGCTAAACTCACCCTCATTAAATTCAGCTCGATAGTGCATATCAGAACCAGAATTAAAGACTACATTTTTACAAGCCATAGTTTTGACAGTTTTGCCCATTACTATTTTAAGTTCCAGGAACCCAATAAAAGCAACATCGTTGGGCAGACCAGGGTTGAGAATAACCATAAATTCATTCTTTTTATCGGTGCTGCTCTCAAACCGGGTAAACACCCCCTGCTTTTCCTTGCTCTCAGACTCAAGAATATCAAAATAATCCAGGGCCACACAGAAACGGGGTTTGAATTGCTCGGCCTTGTTAGTTTTGCCATTTTTTTCGGTTTTAGGTTTTAACAGACCAATTTTATTCTCATTGAGGTTAATCCAGGTGCCGGAGGGAGACTCCAGACCATGACCCTTCATCTCGCCATTGAGGTTTTGCACGGCGATGGGCCCGCCACAGGCGGTGACCACCACTTTGGTGCCGGTAATGCCGTGATCATTATTAATCTCATGACCCAGGGGGGTCACTGTTTCACCGTCCCTGCTGAGGGTTTCGTAAATGGCCGCACGGTGGGAGTGACCGGACAAGGTGTAATCAAATTTATTGGACAGGATCCAGTCGCTATAGACTTGATAGCGATTGTCTTTGCAGGAACCGTGATCGTATTTGGTGTAATACTTCTGAAGAAAGTTATTATTAATATTGACCTCGCCCCGGGTCGACAAGGCCTCCGTCAAATCATAGTTGTAATAAGTAAAGTGACTAAAGAGGATTTTCTGGGGTGATTTTGTGGCCAGGGCAAAATCGACCATTTGTAACTGTTTGTCCGAGACCGACTCACTGGCCCGGGGCAATACGCCGCCATCATTGTTGATCCACAACCCCCCGCGCAAGGTGCGGTTGGTGAGCATACTCTCGTCATCACCCCATTCGAGACCGGCAAAGGTCTGGTCACCAAACGTAAACGCGTAATCGGTCAGGGGGGTGAATAAATTGTAAAACCAATTATAGTTTTCTTGTTGAAAATTCGTCAGTTTTCTGAGGACTTTATGATAATGGGGGCCATACATCAGGATGGCCTCATAAATCGTTAAATTATGGTCGGCGGGAATGCCTTCATTGGCACGAACACCTTTGCGCTTTGAAAATACCCGCGGCGAGATACCATAAGGCACCGTATAGGCCTCATGGTTGCCGGAGGTGAGGAAAATCGGTTTTTGATAGGTATCGTAAAAATACTTGAACAGGCTGTAAATGGTGACGTGATCGAGCCCGGCAGGATAACTTTTTCTGTTTTTTTCCGCCTCATCAAGATTCATGGCTGACCACAACTCGCCCGTGTTTTTAATTTCAGCGCTGCCGGGATCAAAGTTCTGGGTGTAATCAATCAGGTCGCCGGTACACACCAGCATATCAATGTCTTTGTCATTGCCAATCTGATCCATCAAGTTCTTGAGGGTCTCAAAGCTGACATTGACCAGGTCGCCGATGGGCGGTGAAATGTCTTTGGTTTGATCGTTGTGAATGACCTGGGCCTGGCTTTTTTTGAAGGCATGCTGGCGTGAAGACAAGTGGACATCGGTTAAATGGCCGAGATTGAGTTTGGTTTTACTGCGGTCGGTAATATAAACCGGGTGGTAGTTCTCGATAGGTAACTCGGCTTGTTCGAAGTTGAACTCGGTGCCATTGATTTTATAGGGATAGACCCATTTGTTGTCATTGAGTTTGTCATTGGCTTTTTTCAGGAAAATTTGGGTATCCACATCTTCGGCTTCAAAATAAGGGTTGGCCGGGTCCAGGGGATTATTCTCGGCATAAATGAGCCAGGAGAGATCATATAAATTATTGGCTGACAGTTTTGTACTTAAGGCGTCTGGATTGAGTTCTACCCGAAACACATGACCCATGTCTTTAGCGAGATAATAATCCCGCACCTCAGCCCGGATGGATCCCTGGAAGACAGTGGGGTCGGCCTCAATGAACCACTCTGTTTTATGTTCGTATAACGGGCGTTTACCGAAGGAGCTGGCCTTGCGTTTTTTCTTGGGCCACAAGTCTTTGAGATAGGTGACCTTGATATTGGCTTGTTCGTCGCCCTTTTTATAAAGGGTTTCATCGATTAAGGTCTTTTTCTTGTCCCAGGGATAGAGTTTCAGGAATTTATTAATGGTGGCCTTGATCAGGGGTTTGGTTTCATCCTTGTCCTTTTCGTAGAGTGCATAAAACTCCTTGTCGGTCAGGATATAGAGAGCAATGGGTTGCTTATCCTGGACCACTGACGGGATACAGAAAGAGGGATGGAGAATCACCACATCATGGGGGATAAACTGCAGATTAATGACGGTTTTATCGTCAGAGCTTGCTTGTTTGTCTTTCTGGCGCAGGTGGATGGTAATGGGTTGGGCAGAGGGTTTTATTTTGACTGTTTTTCTTTTTCTGGGTCTGCCCATGATTAATCCTTAATTCCCTTGCCTCTAATCTCTAACTAATATTTATGAGCGTAATAAAATTGTGTTTGAGAATTTGATGCGTTACTCAAAAAACCATCAAGGGCAGCCCCTGCTGCCCTTGATGGTTATTATTGAACAGTGAAAATCATGACTTCGCTGGCCACGAGCGTACCACCATCAGACGCCACGACCTGCCAATACCAGGTGCCCGCAACAAGTGAGACGGTTGTGCCCATAGTGTCTGCTTCAGGTGGCGCCGATGGTGGCAAATCAGAACCGCCACCGCCGCCGCAAGATACCAGGCTACTGGCCACTGCCACCGTTACCAGAACCAGGACCCAACGTCGGCGGATGCGAGTATTCATTAAACCCAGAAATAATAAGCTGGAGCCGCCAAAGCTGGCATAGAGCATGGGCGAGAAACCAGTGTTTTCCGAAGTAAGTACCGGGACAGCGACACAACCGCCACTCAAAGTAACGTCATCTTTGCATATTTTAACGGTATAGGTCACGGGCAACCCACCGGGACTTGTGACCTTGTTCCAACGGAGACTGACATTACCGGCAGGTATGTTTTTTGCGTCGTAACCCGGCGATTGTGCGCGGGGGATATCCGGCACCAGTGATTGCAGATTTGGTGTCGTACTATTATTGGTGCCGTTAAGAGTAATAACCGCTGTGCCAATTTGGGTGTTGTCCAATGCAACAGTAGAACTGGGGGTCAGGGAAATTACATAGCCAACATTGCCGGCGTCAGGATTCAATGGGTCAACATCCGGTACGCCATGGACACTTATCGGTTTGGGAATATTCCAATCTGCAGACGTAAACGTCACGACCGAAGGAAAGATAGTACCTTCATCGGTGTTTGAACTGGCAACAGGAATTGTCACCGTACCGTCCGGTGGGCCATTCAGAACCACACTGCGAGACACCATGAGTTTGTTTTCATCGGTAACAAAGTTGGTCATGGGATTCAAGGTCACACCCACGGGTGGGGTGACAGTGATGTTGTAAGTATCGGTGTTATTGGCTAGATCAGGGTCGTAGTTTTTTTGAGAGACGATACTGGTAAAACTGTTACTGCCTTGTACTGTCGCCGAATAAGTCAATGTTATGATTGTTGATGTGCCTGGGTTAATTTTAGATATTGTGCAATTCCCCCTTCCTGCCCCTACGATAAAAGCACATGCAATATTTGCACTGCTAGGATCAACGATACTGGCTCTTTGAAACGAATAAGTAGACATGATGTCACTGAACTCAAGTTTTACATCTTGCGCCTGGTCTGGGCCATTGGCAGGAGCAACGTTGTTATCAATGGTATAAACCACATCAAACTCATGATTGAGTGCCACCACCGCAGGTAAGCTGACACTTAATGCCAGGTTAGATTCTGCATAGGTGCGAACATCACAGCCCTGCACATCATGATTAAGCACGCGTAACCAGGGGCCGGCAATATTATTTTCTAATACACGGGCGCGCCAACGGTAGGCGGTGTTTGGCGATAAGCCAGTGACAGTTTCGATAATAGTTGTGCCGCTACCGAGATAAGTAACAGGGCTTGCACTTATGGTGGTCACACCATCAAAGGCCACGCCATTGGCTTTGACTTCCCACTCCAGCTGCAATGTTGCATTAGGGGCAGCATTGTTTCTAATCACTTGTAGCTGAAAACTGTCACGTCGGTCACTCAGGCCGCAAGCTGGGATTAAGGTGGAGCCGTCTGGTCGTGCCCCGACTAAACGTTGGATAATGTTGTAGGAGCCATTTTGAGTAAAAGGTGCCAACGGTGGCGTGAGATCATAAACTCCAACAACGCCTTCATTGCTTTGGCCTCTGCCATACAAATGGGCTCCAACAATGACATCGCCATAGCCATCACCATTGATATCGCCGACACCGGCAATAGACCTACCAAACTGAGAACCAGCCTGATTACTCTCGGCTGTCCAGTCTGCCAATGGACTTGGACCCGTACCAGAATTAATTGTAGTTGTCAGCCCTGAGTTCGACCCCAAATAAACATGAACCGCGCCTTCATCTGTCTCGCCATTTCTATAACGATCGGCCCCAATAATAACATCCCCATAACCATCGCCATTGACATCACCCGCGCTGGCGACAGAGCTACTAAAAAATTCGGTGGTCGGCTTACTTTCAGCTGACCAGTCTGCAATAGGGTTTGGTTCTGTTGCAGAACCAGAAACGTTTGTCAGACCCGTACTTGATCCCTGATACACAAAAGCTGGACCTCCTAGAGTACTAACAATAATATCTCCATACCCGTCTCCGTTAACATCGCCTGCACTATTTACCGAGATACCAAACCTCGCGCCAGCTTTATTACTCTCAGCACTCCAATCAGCAAGAGGATTAGGTCCGATTCCAGTGTTACCTGCATTTGATAGCCCCAAACTAGACCCCAGATATACAAACGCTGCGCCTTCGGCGGTTTCGCCATTAGCATATTGATTAGTCCCGATAATCACATCATTGAACCCATCACCATTGACATCGCCTGCACTGGCAACAGACCAACCAAAGTTAGCAGACATCTGATTACCTTCTGCGAACCAGTCAGCAGTCGTGCTCGTTCCCGCATTTGATCCCAGGTAAACAAAAGCTGCGCCTTCACTGGACTCGCCATTTTCATAAATTGGTGCCCCTATAATAACATCCCCATACCCGTCACCATTAACATCACCGGCACTGGCGACGAATCTACCAAACTGAGCAAAGGATTTATTTCCTTCAGCAGACCAATCAGCAGAAGGGTTTAAGCCAGAACCCAAATTAATAGTCGTTTTCAAACCTAAACTTGATCCTAAATAAATAAAGGCTGCGCCTTCATTAAAATCGGCGATACTACTTTCATAATACCGGGCACCGATTATGACATCGCCAAAGCCATCCCCATTAACATCACCTGCGCTAGCAACTGATACACCAAACCTGGCATCGAATTGATTGCTCTCGGCAAACCAGTCCGCGGACTGGTTAGAGGCAGCCGACATTCCTGTGCTGGAACCCATGTATACGAAAACCGCACCTTCCGTGGTCTGGCCGCTGTCGTAAAGAGGGGCACCTATAATAATATCCCCAAATCCGTCACCATTAACATCACCGGCACTGGCAACTGAATAACCAAATTGAGCGTTAACTTGATTGCTCTCAGCAGTCCATGCCGCACCTGGGCTTAAACCATTAGCGGTGCCCAGATATACAAAGGCTGCACCTTCATCAGTCTCACCGTTATCATAACCATCCGAACCTATAATGACGTCTCCATACCCATCGCCATTGACATCGCCAGCACTGGCAACTGAGGTACCAAATCTGGCGCTAGCCTGATTACCATCAGCAAACCATGCGGCACTGGGACTTAAACCATCTATAGTTCCAAGATATACAAAGGCCGCACCTTCTATTCTTTCACCATTGTTGTACCAAAATGCACCAATAATCACATCGTCGTAACCATCACCATTAATATCTCCAGCACTGGCGACAGATTCGCCAAATCTAGCGTTGGCCTGATTGCCCTCACCAATCCAATCAGCAAGAGGGCTTGGCCCTGCACCAGGGTTAACAGTTGTTGTTAAACCCATGCTCGACCCCAGGTACAAAAAAGCAGCGCCTTCATTAGTCTCGCCATTATCATAACCATCCGAACCTACAATGACGTCTCCAAACCCATCGCCATTGACATCGCCAGCACTGGCAACAGAACCACCGATAGACCCACCGACCTGGTTGCTCTCAGCAGTCCAGGCTACGCTTGAATTTAACCCTCCAGCGGAGCCAAGATATACAAAGGCCGCGCCTTCCCCAGACTCGCCATTGTCATAATTATCCGCGCCTATAATGACATCACCAAAGGCGTCACCATTGACGTTACCAGCACTAGCAACAGAAACGCCAAACTGCGCCAAAGCCTGATTACTTTCTGCTGACCAGTCAGCGACAGGACTTGGACCTGCACCAGGATTAACTGTTGTCGTTAAACCCGTACTCGATCCCAAATATACAAAAACTGCGCCTTCGTTAGTCTCGCCATTGTCATACAATGGTGCACCTATAATAACATCACCAAAGGCGTCACCATTAACGTTACCAGCACTAGCGACAGATTCACCAAAATATCCATTGACCTGATTACCCTCAGCATTCCAATCAGCCAGAGGGCTTGGACCTGCACCAGGATTAACTGTTACTGTTAAACCCGTACTCGATCCCAAGTACACAAAAACCGCGCCTTCATTAGACTGCAGGTTGCTATAAAATCTCACACCAATAATAACATCTCCGTACATATCTCCATTAACATTACCGGCACTAGCCACAGACCAGCCAAAAAATGCACTAACCTGATTTCCTTCAGCAAACCAAGTAGAACTAGAGCTTAAGCCGTTTACGGAGCCTAGATAGACAAAAACTGCGCCTTCGTCGAATTGACCATTGTCATAACGAAACGCTCCTATAATGACATCACCATAACCATCCCCATTCACATCGCCGGCACTGGCGACAGACGAACCAAATACTGCATCGGCCTGATTACTTTCCAGAAAAGGACTGGCACCACTCAATACTGGATCCACAGTAATCGGATACACCGCATTACTGGCATCGGTAACGAGGGTGAGGATTTGGGTTTGTTTGTCTAGTTCAAAGTGACTCTTGAGGGTTTTGTTATTGGCGTCGATGACTTTTAACTTGCCGAAGGTAAAACGTTGTTGTTGGTTTTTATCTTTGAGTGAGATGGTTTGTTTGTTGTTTGTTAATGTTGCGGTTAACGAACCCCCAAGCTGAAAATCGAGTTTGAGTGTGTTTTGTTTGTTGGATTGCTGATTATTTTTATGATTATTCGCAGGGGCGTTAAGCGTAAAACCCTGCTCCAGCCCTTGCGCGTTATTGATATACCATTCTTTGAGCTTGGCACTGTGTTGGTAAGTTATTTGGTTATCTTTAACTTCGGGTTTGGCTTGACTGTTTGTTTGTTCATCCCCATAAGCAATGAGTTTTAAGGACCAGAGCCAGTCTTTGGCGCCACTGCGGGGGACAACGGTTAGGCCGTTACCCGTAAAATAGGTACGAAAATCATGGGCCCGGTTCGGGGCCTGCCAGGCAGGTTTGTTATTTGGCAAATCTGTCTTGTCTTGCCAGGTAATATGGTATTCCCGCTGGGCGATGTCTTTTTGGACCTGGTCGAGCCAGGATTGAGGAATATCTTTAGGAATATTTTTAGAATTTGATTGTTTACTAGCGGGACTATCAACAGCTGCAAGACGGGTGTTGCTGGTGTTCGCAGCAGAGACGAGCACGGCCTTAGAACCAGTCGTGCCTGAATTGTCTACCCGAGGATTATCCGCCCGGGGATTGTCTATAAGCGCAGACACGGGTACAGACTGATTAATAGTGTTGAGCGTGACGGGGTTTAGACTGTCAGGAATATTTGGAGTCGCCGCAAACCCGATGGTGGTCACCAGGCCCATGCTCAGAATAGCAGTGACCAATGCCTTTTTTTCTATTGTTAATAGACCCACGATACTTCTCTCCCTGGTGTTGTGTTACCCGAATACCATTTGCATCGGGTGTGACACACACCACTGTGTGATGCTTAATTAATCTTTTTTTCAGGAATTGTCAGTAATTTGAAGTAGTAGACATTCTTCCTTGAACCTGATCCTTTGGATGATGAAGACCAGTGGCAAGGGATAATACAAAAAATGTCCTGACATGAATAGAGATGTAGTTCACAAAAATGCACAACAATCTATGCATTTGTAGTTAAGTGGTTATAAACATTATAAAAAATGATAATTCGTTTGTTTTAAATAATCAGGGTTTCGGGGTTAGTTTGGTGGTTTATTGGCGGGTTTGGGTCTTGTGACGGGAAGATCAAGAGCTGGATTCCCGTTGCCGCCCCAAGAGCACTTTGTCACTTTGTTCGGGCGCACGGAATGACGGTGGTTGGCACAGGATGCACTGCCTCACGGGAATGACGATCGTGCATGAAAAGATCAAGATCTGGATTCTGACCCCCATGGATGGGGGAAATGCAAAAGAATTGTCTGGAACAATTCTTGCCAAGTTTCCACAGGAATGACGGCGGTTGGTACAGGATGCACTGCCTCACGGGAATGACGGGGTGTGTGAGAATGTCGAGATACAGCGGGTACGGGATTGGCTTACTAATTAGCTACCGCGTTTGCTGGTTTTGGTGCCGCCGTTGGTTTTGTTCCAGGCCTCGTAAACATTGGGTGGCCATAATGCCTGGAACCAGGTAATCACGTCATCAATATCCTGCTCGGATAACTGGCCTTTGCCTGCTGGCATCACCGGTAGATTGTCACGTTTGATGCCTTTTTTTATTACCTTGACCAATTGTGACTTTTTGAGCTGGTGGGCGACCCCGGTCCCGTCCAGGGGTGAGGCCACAATAAAAGATTGTTTATTTTTTTTGTCAATTTTTTGTCCCTTAACCCAGCCCGGGTGACCCTGTGCCTGGGGCCCATGGCACTCGGCACACCGCGCCTGGAATACCTTTGCCCCCCGGGTAATGCTCTCGACGGTAAAGTTCCTGCCCAGGTCAGCAGGCAACTGTGTTGCTGCAATGTTTTCACTAGCAACAGTCTTCTTGTCCGGTTCTTTTTTACTACATGCTGATAAGAAAACAATAAATATCGTTAACACCATCACCTTAAAAACGGCCAGGAGATTGTGTTGAGATTTTTTCATTTTTAGCTCCATGATATTCGACGAATTACCCGGTCAGTTTCATTAACGCTTCTTCATACTTGGCGGCGGTTTGCTTCATAATATCAGCTGGTAATTCCGGCCCTGGTGATTTTTTATTCCAGTCGAGTGTTTCCAGATAATCTCTGACAAACTGTTTATCAAAACTTGCCGGGCTCTCGCCGGGCCGGTAACTGTCGGCAGGCCAGAATCGTGACGAGTCAGGCGTTAATACTTCGTCGATTAAAACCAGTTGTTCGTTTTCATCGAGCCCAAATTCAAACTTGGTATCGGCTATAATAATACCGCGAGCCAGTGCAAACTCGGCTGCCTCTTTGTAAATTTTTAACGATATATCTTTTACCTGCCGGGCCAGGGATTCGCCAAGCAAGGGGATGGTTTCATCATAGGAAATATTTTCATCGTGCTCGCCGACGGCGGC
>QIGL01000038.1 GCA_003228915.1 Acidiferrobacteraceae bacterium | reverse complement strand
AAGCCATTGCCGCCGCTATGGCTGCCGGCGAAGATATCTCTAAACCCACCAAAGCAAAACGTAACCAGGTGTTGATACCTTTGCCGGCATCGATAGCTATTAAGGCGCTGTTGTATATGGTGATGCGTGAACAAAACCGTACCAATACCTGGCTGGCAAAACAGTTGCAGATAGACGAAAAAGAAGCGCGCCGCATGCTTGATCCCTACCATGTAACCAAGTTACCGCGAATGAACGCCGCCCTGCACGCACTGGGCAAAGAAATGGTTATTGGTTTCAAGGATGTTGCTGCATAAAATAATCAAGTCACCATTTTGCTTAGTTAGGTTCAGTAAATTTCATGCATCGCCTCTATGAGAAGTTTGCAGAACTTATAACCAATCTCGGGAGGTTTCCCACTTGTTCCGTTTGATGGTTTCCTGAGTATTGGCGGCAATTCTATATGGTAAGCTATCCATCTTCCATCGGAAATGGTGACAGCAGTACTTGCCTTGAAATAAATTTTATTGTATTCACCACAAACCGTAATGTCCTTCAGCTCTGGGTTGATAGAGAAGGAAGCCGCGAGTTTGTCAGCAAGTTTTTTTGAAAATTTATCGTTGTTTGAGCTTCCAGACGATATCTCAATATTATGTTTGGCTTTTGTTTCGCCGTGACCATGGATTTCTATCAGTACCTTAGGATTCCAACGTGCAATCTGCATCGTGTAGTCTGTCCGGAAAAATTTGTTTACATCGGTCGTATAATTACACGCTATTATGCAGCAGCAATTGAGTTTTTCCGCAATATAGCGACCAATGAATCCCGCGTTTTCGTCTGCAATTGGGTGTTCGGAACATGGCAGTGTTGATTTTCCAGCGGGTGCGTGATGAGGTACTCCCACCACAATATCTTTTCGTTTTCTTTCATCAATAATGAGCAACGAAGTTTCAGTTGATTCAAGCATTAGTTCCGTGTTCATCAGTTTCTCCATTTTTTAGTCAAGCGTTAGTCAGCATATGAGTATATGGCGGGTACGGTAGAAGAATTCGCCCCGCCCAAAGTTGTCCTAGAAAATTGTCACTTCATTGATTGCTTTGATAATTCTTTTAACAAACAGGAATTTAGAATAAGGTTGATAACTATATAAATAGGACAATTAGCAATTGCTATACCGCCAAGTTCTCACATTACCATCAACATCAATTGTAAAAGATTGCTTACACACCCAAGTTTTATACTTATTTGATTGTATTGTTTTCCAGGTAAGGATTCGCTCGCCATTTGGTGAGGTGTAAACTTGATCTGGTGGTCCCCAACTATTAATTAATCTCGACTCGGGTGCGCCTTTCCAGCTATCCATTACCTTAGCAAGTCTATTGCATCCAGATAATATGAAAACAAAGGTTATTAGTATTACAAGAGTTAATATTTTTTTAGGAATAGTGGCTTTAATCATATCTGTATATTACTTTTCAAGGATTTAGAAAAATGTACAATCTTATTTAAATAAAAAATTCAGTAGATCAGTAATCATAGAATATTTAGGATCTGAGTCAAAACTCTATGCGCAAGATTATCAAGCAGGGTAAAAAAATCACGACTTAGGTAGATGCAGTATAAGCTGTATGCCTAAATAAAAGGGTCGGTGACAAATGAAACTCATTCTCATTTGTCACCGACCCTTTTAGAGTAGCGAATATCAAAAGGTTGAATGGAAAGAGAGTCTTCGGATCAAATTGCAATTTGTTTCAATTTGGGCTACAATGTAGCTCATAGATAGGAGATGTTACTATGCCTGCAAATGCTGTTGTTCGCGCTCGTATTGATGAGCACATCAAAGAAGAAGCAGCCACCGTGCTGGCCGCGATGGGTCTGACTATATCTGATGCTTTCAGAATTATGCTAACCCGTGTTGCTAAGGAGAAGGCGTTACCTTTTGAGCCGCTGGTGCCCAATGAAGCGACCATCCAGGCCATGAAAGAAGCGCGTCGCGGTAAACTGGAATCTTTTGATGATGTGGATGGGCTCATGGATGAGTTAAATAGTGACGATTGAGCGAACCAGTCAATTCAAGCGTGATTACAAACGAGAGATCAAAGGCAAGTATCAAACAGCATTGGTAACCACATTTGTTGAAATTCTAAAAGCATTAGTCAGCCATCAGCCGCTCGCTGAAAAATATAGAGACCACGCTTTATCAGGTGAATGGTCAGATCACCGAGATTGTCATATCAAACCCGACCTCATATTAATTTACCGAAAACCAGGTAAAGATGTATTGCAACTCGTACGTTAAGGTTCGCATAGTGAATTAGGGTTGTAAAAAGGCAAAAATAGAGAGACTCAGGTCAGTGCTATTTGAAGCTCAAAGTTTTAATTTAGTAGATTATGTCCGTTGTAATTCTGTCGATCATATTGCTTCGCTTGAAGTAGACAATCTTTGACTCCATAAAACAGACAGACTTTAACGACGCGCACGTAATAATTATATTTATATTAGGTATCTCCATGTTGAGCAAACAATGAAGCCAGCTATTTCCATTAATGGAATCCGAAAAAATTTTGGTGAGGTCCCGGCGTTGTCCGGCATTGAACTTGAAATTCAGCAAGGCGAGTTCTTCGGCTTGCTCGGCCCCAATGGTGCCGGGAAATCAACACTAATTAATATTATCGCCGGCCTGACCAGGGCGGATGCTGGATCAGTTGCGGTGCTCGGTCATGATGTGGTCACCGATTACCGCCATAGCCGACGTAACCTGGGTGTAGTACCACAGGAACTGGTGTTTGATCCATTTTTTACTGTCAGGGAAATATTAAAAATTCAGGCAGGTTATTTTGGGCTGGGCCGGGAAAACGATCCGTGGATTGAAGAACTGCTTGATGCCTTGATGTTGACTGACAAGGCCGAAGCAAATATGCGCGCCCTTTCAGGTGGCATGAAAAGGCGGGTACTGGTGGCACAAGCCCTGGCCCACCAGCCCAGGGTGGTCGTGCTTGATGAGCCCACCGCGGGTGTCGACGTGGAGTTACGTAAATCTCTCTGGGAATTTATTAAAAGTTTGCATCAGAAAGGCCATACCATTGTTTTAACAACCCATTACCTTGAAGAAGCCGAAGCCCTGTGTGATCGCATTGCTATTCTGAACCACGGTGAGGTTATTGCCCTGGACACCAAAGATGGTTTATTACGTCGTGGGATTGGTAACTCCATGACTGTCAGTATGACTACTACTGATCCGGTGATTGTGCCGGACCAGCTTAAAGAAAATATTAAACAGCAAAATAACAACTATCTTGTATTGCAATTGAACCGTCAGCAGGACTCAGTCGTGCAGGTGCTCGATTTGTTACGTGATAATGGTGCGGAGATACTGGAGCTACAAACGGAGGCGGCAGACCTGGAAGACGTGTTTGTTGAGTTAACCCGGAACAGCAATAGCCAAAATAAAAGTAGCAATAAAACAACTGCCAGCGGGTTAATAAAATGATTGGCAAGGGATTTTATACACTTTTTTATAAAGAGTTATTACGGTTCTCCAAGGTGGCCTGGCAAACCTTGCTGGCGCCAGTCATTACAGCTTTGCTTTACTTGCTTGTTTTTGCCCATGTCCTTGAAGGCCGGGTCAAGATATTTCACCAGATTGATTACACGGTGTTTTTAATACCGGGCCTGATGATGATGTCGGTAATACAAAACGCATTTGCCAATAGTTCGTCGAGCATTATTCAATCCAAGGTTACGGGTAACATTATATTCGTTTTGCTCACGCCGTTATCACACCTGGAATTCTTTTCAGCATTTGTGCTGGCTTCGGTTGTCCGGGGCCTGGCTGTGGCGTTAGGGATATACCTGGTGGCACTCTTTTTTGTCACGGTACCGGTTTACAATTTAGGGTTTATTGTTTTATTTGCATTCCTGGCCAGTGCCACGCTGGGGACGCTAGGGGTCGTTGCCGGTATCTGGGCCGAAAAGTTTGACCAGTTGGCCGCTTTTGGTAATTTTATTATTATGCCGTTATCATTTTTGAGTGGTGTTTTTTACTCGGTCCACTCATTACCCCCTTTTTGGCACGGCCTGTCTCAATTCAACCCATTCTTTTATATGATCGATGGCTTTAGATTTGGATTTTTTGGGGTATCTGACGTCAGTCCCTGGTTTAGCCTGGCCGTGACAGGCAGCTTTTTTATCGCTTTGAGCACAATCACACTGGTAATGTTGACAAAAGGCTATAAATTACGTGATTAATTGTGGGTAATGAAGAGCACCTATAGATACTACCTTTATTTGTTTCTATTAGCCCAGTATGCTCGCCAGCCCTTGAAAAGACTTTTTTAACCTTCATATAATCAAATCATGGTAACTCCAGAAGACATACAACAATGGATACAGGCCGGGCTCGCTGATGCAGAAGTCCGGGTTGAAGGCGATGGCCATCATTTTGAGGCCATGATTATTTGCGATGATTTTGCTGGCAAAAACAGTGTCCAGCGTCATCAAATGGTTTACCAGGTATTGGGCGATAAAATGAAGGCTGAAATCCATGCCTTGTCCATGAAAACAGTCACCCGGGAAGAACAGCAAGCCTGAACGGTCAGTTCGGGACAGGTTTAGGAATATCTCAAAAAATACATTTGTGAGGCAGAAATATGACTATTAAAGATACAATTAGCGAGCAGGTCAGCAGCAACAAGGTCATGCTCTATATGAAAGGCACGCCCCAATTTCCCCAGTGTGGATTTTCTGGCAAGGCCGTCCAGATACTGCAGGCTTGTGAAACTGAATTTGGTTCAGCAGATGTGCTGGCTGATCCTGATATTCGCCAGGGCATTAAAGATTTCTCAAACTGGCCGACTGTGCCCCAGCTTTATGTCAACGGCCAGTTCGTTGGCGGCTGCGACATCATGATTGAAATGTACGAGAACGGTGAGCTGCAAAAAGTAATTAATGGCGCCTGACCGGGTAGCGAATAAACAAGCGCTGTCTTTCAACAGTCCATAATCACAATAATCGCCCTGGAGCTTGCTCCGGGGCGATTTTTTTTGGCCCTTTTCACAATAAAACGCTACTATGCGCCCTTTATGACGCAGCAGTTAATACTTTCACATGGATAAATTACTAGTCTCTGGCGGTATCCCCTTGCAGGGAGACGTTCGCATATCAGGCGCCAAAAATGCCGCTTTGCCCGTACTGGTGGCGGCACTCTTGAGTGAAGAGCCCTTGGTGGTGAGCAATATTCCGCATTTGCAGGATATTACGACCACCATGGAGTTGCTTGGCCGCATCGGTGTCCGTCTGGTGGTACATGAGAAAATGACCATCGAAGCGGACGCCAGTAACCTGACTTCCCTGACCGCACCCTATGACCTGGTGAAAACAATGCGCGCCTCAATCCTGGTGTTGGGGCCATTGCTGGCCAGGTTCGGTGAGGCCGAGGTATCCATGCCCGGCGGTTGCGCCATTGGTTCACGACCGGTTGATTTGCACATTAAAGGATTGCAGGCCATGGGCGCAGAGATTTCCCTGGACAGCGGTTATATCAAGGCTAAATCCAAACGCCTGAAAGGCGCGCGTATCTTTATGGACATGGTTTCAGTGACCGGTACCGAAAACCTGATGATGGCAGCGACCCTTGCCGATGGCCTTACCATTATTGAAAATGCGGCCCGCGAGCCAGAGGTAGCCGATCTTGCCCTGTGTTTGATTTCAATGGGGGCAAAAATTGAAGGTGCCGGCACAGATATTATAAAAATAGAAGGCGTCAAAAAATTACATGGCGGCAAACATAGCGTGATTCCTGATCGTATTGAGACGGGCACCTATATGGTGGCAGCGGCCATTACTGGCGGCAATGTCAGGGTGCGTGATACGCGACCAGCCATGGTTGATGCGGTTATTGAAAAATTAAGGGAAGCAGGCGCCGAAATTGAAAAAGGTGATGACTGGTTGCGGGTAAACTGCGAAAACAAAAAACTATCAGCCGTGAATATACGTACCTCGCCTTTTCCGGCGTTTCCGACCGATATGCAGGCGCAGTTTGTGGTGTTGAACAGTATCGCCAAAGGCACGAGCTCGGTGACTGAAACGATTTTTGAGAACAGGTTCATGCACGTGCAGGAGTTAACACGAATGGGCGCCGATATTGAAATGCAGGGCAATACGGCAATTATTCGGGGCGTAAAGTCATTACACGGCGCGCCGGTAATGGCAACTGACTTGCGGGCATCAGCAAGCCTGGCACTGGCTGGTTTGGTGGCGGACACAGAAACCATGGTTGATCGTATTTACCACATTGATCGCGGTTATGAATGTATTGAAGAAAAACTGGCAGGACTGGGCGCCCAGATACGGCGCGTCACGGGTGCTGAAACATTGAATGCAGCAGAATGAATGACACAATCAATATTGCACTTTCCAAGGGGCGCGTACTTGAAGATACGTTGCCCTTGCTGGCGCGTGCAGGGATTACACCGGCAGAAGATCCAAACAAGAGTCGTAAACTGATTTTTGATACCAATAACCCAAAAGTAAAACTCACTATTATCAGGGCGGCCGATGTGCCAACCTATGTGCAGTTTGGTGCGGCAGACCTGGGCGTGTCCGGCAAAGATGTATTAATGGAATATGATGGCGAAGGTATCTATGAATTACTGGATTTAAATATTGCCCGTTGCCGATTAATGGTGGCCGAGCCTGAGTCATTGGCAAAAAAAGATGACCCGCAACAATGGACTCGCCTGCGCATTGCCACCAAGTACGTCAACATTACCAGGAAACACTTTGCCGCCAAGGGCATTCAGACCGATATTATCAAGCTTTATGGTTCTATGGAGCTGGCGCCACTGGTGGGTTTGGCTGATCGTATTGTTGACCTGGTCAGTACTGGCGCCACCATGAAGGCCAACAAGTTGGTAGAGGTTGAGCACATTGCCGACATCAGTTCCTGGCTGGTGGCTAACAAGGCATCAATGAAAATGAAACACGAATCAGTTAAATCCCTGGTCGACAAGTTAAGGGACGCTGTTGCCAGGGCAAGTCAGTGACCAAAATTTCGATTCAGCAACTCAAAACCAGTGAGCCTGGTTTTGAGGCAGCATTGACCAGTCTGCTAAATCGCAACCAGGAACAGGATCAAGACGTTACCGAAGTTGTCGGCAACATTATAAATGATGTCCGCGCCCGTGGCGATGAGGCCGTGATTGAATACACCAATCGTTTCGACCGAAAAAAAATTGCTTCAAATAATGCGGCAGCGCTGGTTATACCAGCTACACGCATTAAGTCTGCCAAAAAAAAACTGGCTAAAGAACAAATCGTAGCCCTGCAATTTGCCGCCGATAGAATTCGTAAATACCACGAAAAACAACTGACTGAATCCTGGCAATATACGGAAGCAGACGGCACTGTCTTGGGACAGCAAGTCACATCCCTGGATCGTGTTGGCCTGTACGTACCCGGGGGTACCGCGGCCTATCCTTCCTCGGTATTAATGAATGCGATACCCGCAAGCGTGGCGGGGGTAGCGGAATTGATCATGGTGGTGCCGACACCCGATGATGTCGTCAATGATTTGGTGCTTGCGGCTGCGGATATTGCTGGTGTTGATAAAATATTCGCCATTGGTGGCGCCCAGGCAGTGGCCGCCCTGGCCTATGGTACGAATACAATTCCACAAGTAGACAAAATTGTTGGCCCCGGTAATATTTATGTGGCCACTGCCAAGCGCCAGGTTTTTGGCCAGGTGGATATCGACATGATTGCCGGGCCGTCAGAGATTGTGGTGGTTTGTGATGGCAAGACCAATCCTGACTGGATAGCCATGGATTTGTTTTCCCAGGCAGAACACGATCCGTTGGCACAAGCGATCCTGATTAGCACTGATGAAAAATTTCTGGCGAAAGTAGAGTCAGCAATGACAAAGCTAATAGTTGATTTACCGCGCGCAGATATTATACGGGAGTCATTACAGGACCGGGGGGCAATGATTGTTGTTAAAGATTTAACTGAAGCAATCCAGCTTGTGAACCGTATTGCCCCGGAACACCTGGAACTGTCTGTTGATAATGCGCAAGAGCTGGCCAAACAAGTTCGCCATGCCGGTGCCATTTTTATGGGCAGGGTTACGGCCGAAGCCCTGGGTGATTATTGTGCCGGGCCCAATCATGTATTACCGACTTCAGGTACGGCGCGATTCAGCTCGCCATTAGGCGTGTACGATTTTCAGAAACGTACCAGCCTGATCGCCTGTTCCGAGGAGGGCGCTAGTAATTTGGGTAAGGTTGCCAAGACACTGGCTTTGGGAGAGGGGCTGGATGCCCATGCCAGGTCTGCCGCCTACCGGGTGAAGTAGTTTTTAAATTTTATTACTTAAAGCCAGATCAAGAATGTTTGACAGGATTTTTTTAGTTAAGGAAACTCTGATCAATATATGTTTGTCATTCCGACCGAAGTGGAGGAATCTTGTCACTTCCTGATACGACTGAAGTTCCGTAGTATGAGATCTCTCCACTGCGGTCGAGATGACACTGCGCTGTGGTCGAGATGACACTGCACTGCGGTCGAGATGACACTGCGCTGCGGTCGAGATGACACTGCACTGTGGTCGAGATGACACTGCACTGTGGTCGAGATGACACTGCACTGTGGTCGAAATGACAATTAATGAGAGCCTCATTAATCATTGCGAGCCTGCCTTTCTGGGTTATTTTATAAAAACATGTCAATACAAAAAAGAATACAAAACTTAATCAGGCCAGAAATCCTGGCGCTGCAGGCCTACGGCGTCGCTGATCCTGGCGACCTGATCAAGCTTGATGCCATGGAAAATCCTTATCCCTGGCCAGCGGAGATTAAAAAGAGCTGGTTAAGCATGCTCGAGTCTGTAGATGTGAATCGTTATCCTGATCCTGGCGCGCGACAATTAAAGATTCCCCTGCGAAATGCAATGGCCATTCCCAAAGAGCAGGATATTTTACTGGGTAATGGTTCTGATGAAATCATCCAAATGATTTTATTTGCCATGGCAAAACCCGGTGCCAGGGTACTGGTGCCGGCACCCACGTTCGTTATGTATGACCTGATATCGTGTTTTGCTGATATCGAGTGTATATCTGTGCCCCTGAAGGCAGATGATTTTTCATTAGACATGCCGGCAATGAGAGCAGCTATTAAACAGCATGACCCGGCGATTATTTTTCTGGCTTATCCCAATAATCCGACGGGCAATTTGTTTGACCGTGCTGATATTGAAGAAATATTAAAGGCAAGCAACGGCCTGGTTGTGGCCGATGAGGCTTATCACGCCTTTGCAAATCGGACCATGATGGGCGCCCTTGATGAATACGAAAACCTGGTGGTGATGCGTACCGTTTCAAAACTGGGCCTGGCTGGGTTACGCCTGGGTTTGTTGGCGGGAGACGCGGCCTGGTTGCAGGAATTCGACAAAGTACGCCTGCCTTACAATATCAGCAGCCTTACCCAGGCCAGTGCTGAATTTATCTTGAGCAAGGGTGAATTTCTGGCACAACAGACCAAAGAAATCAAAAGCCAGCGCCAAACATTGTTTGACCAAATGCAATTACTGGCGGGGTTGAAAGTCTGGCCGAGCCAGGCCAATTTTCTGCTGTTCAGGGTCGATGGAAAATCAGCCGAGTCGATTCAAGCCGAGCTGCAAAATGCCGGCATCCTGATTAAGAGCATGGCCAGGGCCCATCCTTTATTAAAAGGCTGCCTGCGTGTCACCATCGGCACAGCGGCTGAAAATTCTGCTTTTATTAAGGCCCTCTCCGGGATCATTGCAGCCTGATTGCATTCGGCTCTGGGCGGGTTATTTGGTACCATGACCACACTAATAAAACAGGCAGTTAGAAAAATGGCTCGACAAGCAAGCATTACCCGTAAAACCAATGAAACGGAAATTACCGTTAGTGTAAATCTTGATGGCTCTGGACAGGTAAAAATGGACACCGGCGTTTCCTTCCTGGAGCACATGCTGGACCAGGTGGCGCGTCACGGGTTGATTGATATTGAAATAAACGCCAGTGGTGACCTGCATATTGATGCCCACCACACGGTAGAGGATATTGGCATCACCCTGGGACAAGCAGTAAACAAGGCCCTGGGTGACAAAAAAGGTATTCGCCGTTATGGCCAAGCTTATGTGCCCCTGGACGAGGCATTAAGCCGGGTGGTGATTGATTTTTCCGGGCGACCTGGCCTTGAATACCAGGCGAGTTATCCCCGTGCCCGCATTGGCGAGTTTGATGTGGATTTGATCGTGGAATTTTTCCAGGGCTTTTGTAATCACGCCCTGGCCACTGTCCATATAGACAGTATTCGTGGCCATAATGCCCACCATATTGCCGAGACCATATTTAAGGCATTTGGCCGGGCGCTGCGTATGGCGCTGGAAGTGGATACCCGGTTGGGGGATGTGATCCCATCAACCAAGGGCAGCCTTTAAGAGACCTTTGCACAAAAGTCTTTTCTTCCAATACTGCGTTAAAAATCAGTTCAAAGTGCTGAGAAATGATATGTTAGTCGCTCCCATCCATCCATGGACTACGCGACATAAGGTCATCCTGACCTTAAACTCCGCTTTTTCGCTGATTTTTGCCTTGCCTTGAAAGAAAATTCTATCCGTGCAAAGGTCTCTAAGCTCTTTTTAATACATGGACTTGATTATAATAAGTTCATTTTCATTCTTGATTTAACCCACTCTGAATAACGACATGACTACGATTGCAATTCTCGATTATGGTATGGGCAATTTACGTTCCGTCAGCAAGGCCGTGGAACATGTGGCGCCCAATGCGACGGTCCAGCTAACCCATGATGCCGATTATTTACGTCAGGCCGATCGGGTAATTTTCCCCGGGCAAGGCGCGATTACTGGCTGCATCCAGGCTCTGGATAAGTACAATTTGCACGAGGTGTTGCGGGAGTGCCTGGCCGAAAAACCCTTTCTCGGGATTTGTCTGGGTTTGCAGGCATTGTACGATGAAAGCGAAGAAGGCGGCGGCACAACTTGTTTGGGAATACTGCCTGGTAAGGTTAAAAAATTTCCTACCAGTATGACCGAGCCTGGAAATGACCGGGGTTTGAAGGTGCCGCACATGGGCTGGAACCAGGTTTATCAAAACCAGTCGCATCCGCTTTGGCAAGGCATTAACCAGGATGAACGGTTTTATTTTGTACATAGTTATTATGTGGAGTATACGGAACAGGCAAGTGTGGCCGGTACCACGGATTATGGGCTAAAATTTACCGCTGCCGCGGCACGGGAAAATATATTTGCGGTCCAGTTTCATCCGGAAAAAAGTCAGCATGCAGGCTTGCAGTTGTTAAAAAATTTTATAAGCTGGAATGGTAGTAATTCATAAATTTTATAGATGAATCTTTTTAGGTTAACAACAATGATTATAATACCGGCAATTGATTTAAAAGACGGGCAATGTGTGCGATTACGCCAGGGCCGTATGGATGATGTGACTGTCTTCTCCGACAATCCCGTAGAGATGGCTGGCAAGTGGGTAGCGGCGGGCGCACAGCGACTACACCTGGTGGATCTTAACGGCGCCTTTGAAGGTAAACCAGTCAATGCCGGTGTGATTCATGCAATTGTTGAGGCCTTTCCTGATCTGGATATCCAGGTTGGCGGCGGCATTCGTGATGAAGACACTATCCAGACCTATCTTGAAGCCGGCGTTCGTTACGTCATCCTGGGCACCAAGGCCGTTAACGCCCCCCATTTTGTCAGTGATGTTTGTACAGAATTTAGTGGCCACATTATTGTTGGCCTCGACGCAAAAGATGGCAAGGTTGCCATCGATGGCTGGTCAAAATTATCTGGCCACGATGTGATCGATATGGCAAAACATTTTCAGAATGATGGTGTAGAGGCAATCATTTATACTGATATCGGGCGCGATGGCATGATGACAGGGGTCAATGCACAAGCGACTGCCAAGTTGGCATCCGAGATCACCATTCCGGTTATTGCTTCTGGTGGCATTACCAATCTTGACGATATCCGGGATCTTTGTGCGGTCGCCGATGAGGGTATTATGGGTGCGATTACGGGTCGGGCAATTTATGAAGGTACGCTGGATTTTGCCGAGGCCCAGAAAGTAGCTGATGAGTCATAATTTTTGTAAAAGATCAAGATCAAAACATTTAGACAGGATTCACGGGATTAACAGGATTGCTTTAGCTTTATTGATTGAATCCAGTTCTCAGGTTTAATCCTGAAAATCTTGTTAATCTTGTCTAAAATATTTTGTTTTTATTAAAAAACTAGATCAAAACATTTTGACAGGATTTACGGGATGAACAGGATTTTTTAATCTTTGCGGGTTTGATTGTTAGGGGGACTTGTTGCGATTGCCGTTATTCTGGCATGATCCTGGCTGGAATCCAGAGTTTAGCTTGCGGGTTTAATCCTGAAAATCTTGTTAATCTTGTCTAAAAGTTTTTTATTGTTTATGTAAATTAATTATTATGGGTTTAGCAAAAAGAATCATTCCCTGTCTTGATGTTGACAATGGCCGTGTTGTTAAGGGCGTGCAATTTGTCGAGATACGTGACGCCGGTGATCCGGTGGAAGTGGCCCGTCGTTATGACGAGCAGGGCGCAGATGAAATTACTTTTCTCGATATTACAGCCAGTTCAGATGATCGGGAAACCATGGTCCATGTAGTTGAGCAAGTGGCCAGCCAGGTATTTATCCCGTTAACCGTGGGTGGTGGCATTCGCAAGGTAGAAGATATCAGGCGCATGTTAAATGCTGGCGCGGATAAAGTCGCAATTAACACGGCAGCGGTTTTCAATCCTGAATTTGTCAAAGAAGCTGCAGATCATTTTGGTTCACAATGTATTGTTGTGGCGATTGATGCCAAGCAGGTGGGCGATGGTGACGACCCGCGCTGGGAAATATTTACCCATGGCGGTCGCAAACCAACCGGTATTGATGCAATCGAATGGGCCAGGAAAATGGCTGATTATGGTGCTGGAGAAATATTGCTCACCAGCATGGATCGTGATGGTACAAAAGACGGTTTTGATATTGCCCTTACCCGTGCAGTTTGTGATGCGGTGAGTATTCCGGTGATCGCCTCTGGCGGCGTCGGGACACTCGAGCATTTGGCTGCCGGTGTTACCGAGGGTCATGCCGATGCCGTGTTGGCCGCCAGTATTTTTCACTTTGGAGAATATACAGTTGGTCAAGCGAAAGCGCTGATGGCAAAAATGGGAATCGAAACCAGAGGATAGAAACCAGGGGATAGAAATAAGAGGCATGGCATCATGACAAGCAGTGCAACCAACCAAAAATGGCTTGACCAGGTAAAATGGGACGAGCAGGGGCTGGTGCCCGCTATCGCCCAGGAAACAGGCACTGGTAAAGTATTAATGATGGCATGGATGAACCGCCAGGCCCTGGCACTGACAGTCAAGGAAAAACATGCAGTTTACTGGTCGCGGTCGCGACAAAAACTTTGGCATAAGGGTGAAGAGTCTGGCCATGTGCAATTGGTTCAGGAAATCAGGCTGGATTGCGATAATGATGTGATTCTGTTGATCGTAGAACAGCAGGGCGGTATCGCCTGCCACACCGGCAGGCATAATTGTTTTTATCAGCGTCTCGAGAATGATCATTGGCAAGCGGTTGAGCCGGTTCTAAAAGAGGCCGACCAGATATATGGGAAAAAACATGAGTGACGTATTAGCGAGACTGGCAGAAGTTTTAGAGGAGCGCAAAAAAGCGGATCCCGGGTCATCCTACGTGGCTGGGTTATATGAAAAGGGACTGGATAGTATTCTCAAAAAAGTAGGTGAAGAAGCCGCAGAGACCATTATTGCCGCTAAATCCGGGGATCCTGAGCAGCTTATATACGAAACAGCCGATCTGTGGTTTCATACTCTAGTGATGTTGGCGCAACAGGGCCTGAAACCGGACGATGTACTGGCGGAGCTGGATCGTCGATTTGGCCTGTCTGGTCTGGATGAGAAATCAGCCCGTAACAAGAAATAATCTGCCAAAAAATAGCCAAAAACATAGCCAAAAACATAGTATAATAAACGGCATGTCTTGTGGCTGGGTTGTGGTCGGCTACTGTTTATTTATACTTACATATTACTTTTTAACCTATATAAACTGGAGAGCAGGAAATGGGTATTGGTTGGGTTCAGCTCTTGATTGTACTGGTCATTGTCATCGTGATTTTCGGTACCAAGAAATTACGTAACATGGGCGGCGATATTGGCGGTGCTATCAAAAATTTTAAAAAAGCCGTTAAGGAAGAAGGTACCGAAGGTACCGAAGATGCCGATAAAATCAGCAAAGATTCGGGCCGTGTTATTGACGGTGAAGTAACCAAAAAAGACAAGGATAACCAGCAGGCCTGATGGGCTTGTTGAGCTATGTTCGATATTGGTTTTTGGGAAGTGGCCTTTATTGGCCTGTTGGCGCTGTTAATTCTGGGGCCTAGTCGTTTACCTGAAGCCGCCCGGAGCGCAGGTCAGTGGATTGGCAAGTTACGTGTCTTTATTTCCAATGTAAAAAATGATCTGGATAACCAGCTGCAATCAGATGAGCTGGCCGAGTTGCGCAAATTAAAAAATGAGCTTGTCCAGGCGCGTGAGGTACTCCAGCAAACTTCAGGCGACATGATTAGCAGTTTTACTGATGGGCTGGATACCCAAGCGCAGGAAATTTCAGGCCTGTCCAGTCTTCAGGATTCTGGCAAGCCAGAAATGGATTTTATTGATGACGCCGTATCAGCGCCACATGTATCCAGGCCAAAAAAACCAAAACGTAAAAG
>QIGL01000046.1 GCA_003228915.1 Acidiferrobacteraceae bacterium | reverse complement strand
CAGGCCTAAAGAATATCCAGGCCTAAAGAATATCCAGGCCTAAAGAATATCCAGGCCTAAAGAATATCCAGGCCTAAAGAATATCCAGGCCCATTTCTGCTCTCCATTTTTACCAAATTTTAATTCGCCATTAGCATCCTGACTTTTTCATGGTCGTGAACTGGTGTCGGCCTGGTTTCAGCCAGTTTCAGTTTACTTTGTGCGTTTACAATCCTGCGCATCGTGCGTAAATCGCGCGGGGTCAGGCACATGGCTGTATCAACCCAGATTTCGACTATATCCAGCAACTCTTCATAGCTAATGGGCGCGACTCGATCGCGAACCTGGCGAATGGCCAGACGACTATTGGCAAAACGACTGTGTTGCCTGATGTATTCATGGACTGCATGAATGCCCTCACCATCTGCTGCCAGTTTATCTACTACGCCCATTTCAAAGAGCTCTCGTCCCGTATGCATATTGCCACTCTGGATCAAACGCTCTGCCTTTACCGGACCGATTAGGCGGGAAAGAAAACTCATGGCGCCCATGCCCGGAAAAAGGTTAAAAAGGATTTCCGGGAAGCCCATTTGCGCGCTTTCTTCAGCAATGAATGTGTTACAAGCTAAAGCAGTTTCTAAACCACCACCCAGGGCCGAACCTTGCACCAGGGCAATGGTGGTTAGGGTCGGGACACTACAGTTCACCGAAGCTGTATAAACAGCGTCTACACAGGTTCGGCCATAAGTATACAGGGCATCGCGATCACGCCTGGTTATCAGGCGGGAAAACAGCTCAACATCGCCACCCAGATTGAAGACGCCGGGTTTCGCAGATGCATAGACAATGTATCGAATTTGATCAGCGTTTTCCGGGGAACTCAGATGTGTGGTCAGGCGTTGTTGCAGATCACGGAGTTCTGCAAGTATGGTTTGAGTAAAGCAGGGGCGGGGACTGGCATTCATGTAACACCAAAGCGTGGCGCGTTCCATGTCCAGCTGACATATTAACTGGTTGTAATGTGGTAATGGGAAAGGGAGACCGACATTTTTACGAAGTGTATTCATAACATCCTCCTTGAAGTAAGGCCGCTGGTAATGGGCCCTTCACACTCCAATCTAGACGGCAGCGCAGAATGACACAAGGGTTTAAAGCCATGTCACGATTAAAAGCAAATAATGATTTGCCTGAAGATTGTAAGAGTTTGTTTTTATGATGAGTTTTTAATAGTAAGCTGGCTCAATATAGTGATGGTTTTCCGATGACAGGTACCGCTGGTACACTTATCGGCACATTTTGAGACCAGGAAGGATGATTTAGGTGGATCTAGGTCACACTAAAATAAAACGGGTATTTAAGCCCGGGCATAAAAATATTGAAGTATAATTTGGTACCGAGGGTCGGAATCGAACCGACACGGTGTCACCACCACCGGATTTTGAATCCGGCGCGTCTACCAATTCCGCCACCCCGGCAAGGGGCGCAAGTATAACGACACCTTGTCTGTGATAACAAGAGGGACGGTGACTGTGCTAGTCTGCCGCCATGCGCACGTCCGAATTTTTCTACCAGCTTGCCGACGAGCTCATTGCCCAGCAACCCCTGTCATCCCGGTCTGCCAGTCGCTTGCTGGTCCTGGATGGTTTGTCAGGGAATTTGTCACACCAGTCATTTACAGATTTTCCAGGTCTGCTCAGGCCTGATGACTTGCTTGTTTTTAATGATACCCGTGTGATCCCGGCGCGTTTACTGGGCAAAAAAGACAGCGGCGGCAAAATCGAGGTGTTGGTCGCGCGCCAGCTCGATGAACATCGGGTGCTGGCTCATACCCGGGCCAGTAAACCCCCGCGTGAGGGCAATCGAATCTATATTGATGGCGGTCTTGAGCTTGAGGTCCTGGGTCGCGATGGCGAGTTATTCGAAATCCGTTTTTGTTCAGACGAGTCAGTGATGACCTTGTTGCAAAGTTTTGGTCATATACCGTTACCTCCTTACATAACCCGTGCCGATAACGAACAGGACCTGGAGCGTTACCAGACCGTTTATGCCCAGTCTCCAGGTGCAGTGGCTGCCCCAACCGCAGGTTTGCATTTTGACCAGTCCCTGCTTGATGTTATTCACAATAAAGGCATTCGCTCTACCAGTATTACCTTGCACGTGGGTGCTGGCACCTTTCAGCCGGTACGGTCCGAATTACTGGAAGATCACTTAATGCATGCTGAATACCTGGAGGTGACAGAAGAAACATGCCGGGCTATTTCAGAAACCCGTGCTCGTGGTGGTCGTGTGGTTGCGGTTGGGACCACGGTTGTTCGTGCCCTTGAATCTGCTGCGACTGAAATGACTGATTTAGGACACCGGTCAACGCAAGCTTTTCAGGGCGAGACCAGTATTTTCATTTATCCCGGATATGATTTTAAGGTTGTCGATGCCATGTTAACGAATTTTCATTTGCCGGAATCAACCCTGCTCATGCTGGTATCGGCTTTTGCGGGCAAGGAAAATATATTTGCAGCCTACGAGCAGGCGATCGAGGCTAAGTATCGATTTTTCAGTTATGGCGATGCAATGTTCTTGCTACCGAAAGAAGTAAAATAACGCTTGAATAGCCTTAGTCATTGTCTACACTAAGTGTAGGGACAATTATTTAAGGGTCTGGCATAGGGTGTTGTGCCGGGTGCACGGCAACGTCGGCCAGTATTATTTTTACTGGAATGACTTTTACAGGGAAGTAAACTTATGGCGCTCTTTGAGTGGGATTCTATCTACAGTGTTGGCGACGAGTTCATCGATAACCAGCATAAACGTCTGTTTCAAATCGCAAATCGTTTTTATAACGCTTATCAGGCGCATCAGGCGCGCACTGTTCTCGGGTCTATTTTTGATGAATTAATAGATTACACTATTCTTCATTTTAAGGATGAAGAAGAATTGTTACGGCAACATAACTTTCCTGAATTTCATCAGCACAAGCGAAACCATGAAAAACTGATTGGATTGGTGTCCAGGTATAAGGAGCAATTTGAGCAGGGCGATGAAGGTATCGAGGCAAGGGTGCTGGATTTTCTGAAACTCTGGCTCAACGGCCACATCATGGGCATGGACCGACAATATAAGCCTTATATTGTTGAATCCTCTATAAGGACAAATGTTCGTCCCATGCAGGGCACCCAAAGACAAACCGGGACACAATCGGTTAGATCAAAACAGACCAACAGGAATCGTTAAGGAACCATTTTAAAAACGGGTGCGCTTAACCCATTTTAATTGCTGCCGCGGATAATGCATCTGGCTGATTTTTTTGTGGCAATGATTTTTACGTTTGATGGCTAGTATCTGTTAATATTGCCAGTCGAATAACAACGCTTCTCCAGATTAATGCAATTCACTATTCACGGTACTGATGGCTTTGCGCGTACTGGCCAAATGCGTTTTGCCCGTGGCCTGGTTGATACCCCGGCGTTCATGCCAGTGGGCACCTATGGCACAGTCAAGGCCATGACGCCGGAGACAGTGGCCGAGACCGGCGCCCAGATTATATTGGGCAATACATTTCATTTAATGTTGCGACCGGGCACGGCTACCATCGAGGCCCATGCCGGGCTCCATAATTTTATGAACTGGCAGGGCCCGATCCTGACCGACTCTGGTGGTTTCCAGGTCTGGAGCCTGGGTAAGTTACGAAAAATTACGGAAGCCGGGGTAAAGTTTCAGTCGCCGGTTGATGGTGCGAGCATATTCATGGGACCGGAAGAGTCCATGGTCGTGCAGCGTTCGCTTGGTGCAGACATTGTCATGATATTTGACGAATGCACACCTTATCCGGCCAGTGAGCCCGCGGCCCGTGAATCGATGGAATTGAGTTTGCGCTGGGCAGAACGCAGCAAAAAAGCCCACGAGGGAAATGAGTCGGCTTTGTTCGGTATTATCCAGGGCGGGATGTATGAACATTTGCGTGATATTTCGCGGGTGGGTCTGGAGCAGATCGGTTTTGATGGTTATGCCATTGGCGGACTGTCAGTAGGAGAGCCAAAAGCGGAATTGATGCGACTGACTGCTCATATCGCCCCGCGCATGGCTGCCGATAAACCGCGTTATTTGATGGGTGTGGGTACACCTGAAGATATCGTGGAAGCCGTACGGCGAGGTATTGATATGTTTGACTGTGTCATGCCCACGCGAAATGCCCGCAATGGCTGGCTTTTTGTCCATGAAGGCAACGTCAAGATTCGCAATAGCCAGTATCGAGACGATACCGGACCGCTGGATTCCCATTGCGACTGTTATACCTGTAGCCATTATAGCCGCAGTTATTTGCGCCATTTACAGAAAACCGGGGAGATTCTGTCTTCCCAGCTGAATACTCTGCACAACATTTACTACTACCAAACCCTGATGAAGGGCTTGCGAGGGGCAATTTTGAGTAAAACACTGGATGATTTTGTCCAGAAGTTTTATGGTATGCGCCGCAAACCAGTCCCGGCGCTTAAAAACGAGACTGACTAGAGAATTACAAGAGGATTTGAAATGAGTTTTTTTATTACTGACGCCCTGGCAGCACCCGCTGGTGACGCCTCGTCATCCGGCCCGGCCAACCTGATATTTTTAGGGGTTCTGTTCGTGGTGTTTTATTTTTTACTAATTCGACCCCAAAGCAAACGGGCCAAAGAACATCGGAACATGGTAGCAAGCCTGGCCAAAGGTGACGAGGTTGTGACTAATGGTGGCACCCTGGGCCGTATCAGTGGTGTTGGCGAGCAATTCATTACGGTTGAAATTGCTGATGGTATTGAGATCAAGGTGCAGCGAAGCGCGGTTCAAACTGTAATGCCTAAAGGGACAATCAAGACTGCCTGACGAGCTACCTGGAAATTAAATTATTATAATTCAAAGTTTATAGACAAGAATCATGAACAAGTACCCCCTCTGGAAATACATTTTTATCGCCGTGGTTATGGTATTGGGCGCGCTTTACGCGTTACCCAATCTTTATGGCGAAGACCCGGCCATTCAAATATCCGGTACCCGCAATATCAAGATATCGGCAGAAACCCTGGCCTCGGTCGAGGCAGCACTAAAAAGTGCTGAGTTAAAATACCATACTGCACAAATGGATAAAAAAAATGTCAGCGTCAGGTTTGCCGATACTGAAATTCAATTAAAAGCGCGGGCAGTGGTGCAACAGGCATTAGGCAAAAATTATTCGGTCGCGCTTAACTTGTTGCCGGCCACGCCATCCTGGCTGGACGCATTTAATGCCAGGCCCATGTACCTGGGACTGGATCTTCGCGGTGGTGTCCATTTCCTCATGCAAGTAGACATGCAGGCAGTGATTAAAAAAGCCGAAGAAAGTTATGCCGATGATATGCGGCGCATTATGCGTAAGGCCCGTATTCGTTACAGCCGGGTTACGAACATGGCGGCCGGTGGCATTAATATCCGGTTCAATGATGACGTGACGCGCGACAAAGCACGTGATGCCATTCGTGACGAGATCAAGGATTTAATTCTTGTCGACATAGAAGCGGAAGGACAATTTATCCTTGCCGCCAGTCTCAAGGAAGAGGCGCAGCGGGAGAAGCGTCGTTTTGCGCTGGAGCAAAACATGACATCACTGGGCAATCGCGTGAACGAGCTGGGCGTTGCCGAGCCAATCATACAACAACAGGGTGCCGAGAGAATTGTTGTTCAGTTGCCGGGCATTCAGGATACCGCCAAGGCCAAGGAAATTCTTGGCCGAACTGCAACCCTGGAATTTCGAATGGTTGACGAAGAGCACGACCCGGTTGCTGCCCAGTTAGGGCGGGTGCCAGCTGGCGCAAAACTTTATCGAATGAAAGACGGCCGGCCGATACTCCTGAAAAAACGAATTATTTATTCCGGTGACAATATCGTTGATGCGGCACCTGGATTTGATAGTCAAAGTAACACACCGATAGTTTCTATTACCCTCGATGCCCGTGGTGCGGCAGTTAACCAGCGGGTTACCGGCAAGAATGTCGGTAAACGTATGGCGGCTGTTTATATTGAATTACGTAGCGAGGATAAGTTGGGCAAGGATGGCAAGCCAATACTCGATAGCAAAGGTAATACAGTTAAGCTGAAGAGAAAAATTGAAGAAGTGATTACTGCGCCTGTTATACGCTCCCAGCTAGGCAAGCGTTTTCAGATTGAGGGTCTTGATAGTGTCGAGGAAGCCAATGATTTGTCTTTGCTGCTGCGTGCTGGTGCCCTGGCGGCACCCATAGAAATTATTGAAGAGCGCACGGTTGGCCCGAGCCTGGGTCAGGACAATATCAATCAGGGGTTTCTATCTATCGTTATTGGATTTGCAGCCATTATGGTTTTCATGGCTGTTTATTATCGTACTTTTGGCTTAATCGCCGATCTCGCGCTGGCATTAAACCTGGTATTTATAATTGCCGTTTTGTCTATTTTCCAGGCAACCCTGACTTTACCTGGCATAGCCGGTATTTTGCTGACAGTTGGCATGGCGGTGGATGCCAATGTCTTGATTTTTGAGCGTATCAGGGAAGAAGTCCGGAATGGCAACTCCCCACAAGCAAGTATCAGCGCTGGTTATGAGAAGGCGTTCAGTACGATTGCGGACGCAAACATTACAACGCTGATTGCCGCCTTGATGTTATTTAACTTTGGCACTGGCCCGATTAAAGGTTTTGCCATTACCTTAAGCATTGGCATTATTACTTCAATGTTTACAGCCATTGTCGCTGCTCGCGGATTAACTAACCTGTTATTTGGTAACAAGCGCATGAAGCGCTTGCCAATCTAATGCGCTATTTAGCAAGTACTATTACAAAAAGAGTTTAAATATGGAATTAATTCATAAATCTAATATTGATTTTTTGGGCGCGCGTAAAATATCTATCGTCATTTCAGTATTGCTCCTGATAGCAACGGTTGTTTTGTTAATGACACGAGGCCTGAATTTTGGTCTGGATTTTACTGGTGGCACATTAGTAGAGATTACTTATGACAAGCCCGTAGAAATTGCAACCGTACGAAATACTTTGAGTGATGCCGGCTATAAAGACGCTGTGGTTCAGCATTTTGGAACCATACAGGACGTTTTAATCAGGATGCCCGTTCGCGAAGGTGAAAAAAGTATTACCTTGAGCAATAACATTGTTGCCTTGTTGCGTAAACAAACTGGCGAGATTAGTCGTGGCACTAGTGGTAACCAGGCCCAGCAGTGCCAGTCCCTGGAAAGTGATGCTGTTGGAGCGTGTAAAGTTCAGGTGCGAAGGATTGAATTTGTTGGTCCGCAAGTTGGTGGTGAGTTGGCAGAAAAGGGCACCCTGGCACTTCTCTATACACTGATTGCAGTACTTGTTTACGTCATGTTTCGTTTTGAATGGCGTTTTGCACTGGGTGCCGTGATTGCCATTGCTCATGATGTGTTGCTGACATTCGGTTTTTTCTCGGTTACACAAATAGAATTTGATTTAACAGTGCTGGCCGCCCTGTTGGCCGTACTGGGTTATTCGCTAAATGATACCATTGTGGTATTTGATCGTATTCGGGAAAATTTTAGAAAAATCAGGCGAAGTTCAGTTGCTGAAATTCTGAATCGATCTATTAACGACACTCTGTCCCGCACAATCATCACTTCCGGAACAACCCTGTTGGCGCTAATTTCTTTGCTTATTTTCGGTGGTGAAATCATTCGAGGATTTTCTGTCGCCCTGATTGTCGGTGTCGTCGTGGGCACCTATTCTTCAATTTATATCGCTACACCAGCCGTATTGTCACTGGGTATTACCAGGGAAGACATGTTGGTGCCTGAGAAAGAAGGGGCAACGGACAACACACCCTAGCGCTTAATCTCTTGCAAGCAACTAATTCGTCAGGGCTATCGACAATCCTGGCAAGATGGTTGGCTTGTTAATCATTCGCTTATATATATCTCGTCCAACACTAAATTTTTTATTGATATTTAACGTGTTCGGCAATTCTGAGTTATGGCGCCTAAATGCCCAGTTGTCCTGAGACTACAGACTTTCGTCGGCCCCGGGCTGGTTACAATGCGTAACCCATGCTATGGACTATACTAATTATTCTAAACACAGCATTAAAAACCTAAAAGATGGAGTTTTTGTATGGCAAACGACTGGTGGATGATTTGGCCGGGAAATCCGGCATTATCAGCAATAATTTTATTTTTTCTTTTAGTGCCCTTTTTATGGGCGGGCCGTCATTCGATGCACGGCGTCATACTTGCGATTACCTACGCCTTTAGCAGCCCATTGCGCACTGGTGCCCGTTGGTTAATGCGGGGTGCCCAGGAACTTAGCAACCGAAACCGGACAGTATTGCTGGCCCAAGGTCGTGCCGAGGTTGTCCAGGCTGTTGAGCGTGAGTTTGATCGCATTAGTAAAAAAATTGCAACGGAATTGCATGATTATCCCAGTATGCAACGTAAGGTCATGGATGAGATAACCAATATCGAGGAAGATTATAAGAATTGCACTGAAGTGCCGCCGCCACCGCCGGAATGGACAGATGCCATTAAAAATATTGCTAAAATTAAGAAAGGTACCGACGGCATTGTTGAAAAATTACTGGAAGATATTAGCAAGTCCATAGACAGGGGTTACACCAAAGTCATTGCTGAATATCGCAAGGCCTATGAATCTCGCCACAAGATTCTGAAAAGTTTTCAGCCCTCCTGGCGTTCACTTGACCAGGAAATGAAAGAGGTCAACAAAAAAGTAACTGGCTTGCAGGAAGCCGCTATGTCTGTCGATGTCCACATGGAAAAATTCGAAGGCATAATTACCGAGACAAAAGAGGCGGAGCATGCGTTAACATCTTCAGCCAGTATCCAGTTGGCAATATCAACCCTGGTGTTACTTGTTGCTTTTGGCGGTGCTTTTATTAATTCAAGATTAATAGCCCTGCCCATGTCCGAAATGGTAGGCGCTGGTGATTATATTACTGCCGGTATGCAAACCTCTGATGTGGCAGCCCTGGTAATTATTTTTATTGAAATAACCATGGGCCTGTTTTTTATGGAATCTCTGCGAATCACTCACTTGTTTCCCAGAATCAATAATATGGAAGATAAGTCGCGACGAATTTTGATGTGGGTATCGCTGACTATTTTGTTGATACTGGCTGGCATTGAAGTCGCTCTGGCGGTGATGCGTGATCAGATCGTCGTTGCCTCAATGGAATTAAAACAATCACTGGCCGGCACTGAAGAAACCGCAGCCGCAGTTGCCGCTGCCGCTGCCAAGGCCGGGCTGGTTGCCAAGATTCCCATGATTGGTCAAATGGTGCTGGGTTTTATTTTACCTATCGCGCTAGCGTTTGTCGCCATACCTCTGGAATATTTTATCTACTCTGCCAGAACGGTACTGGGAACTTTGCTGGTAATGGCGGTAAGAGGTCTTGCCTTGTCATTTCGATTTGCCGGTAACTTGGTGCGCCATACAGGCAGTGCATTAACGCATTTATATGATGTTGCAATTTTTCTGCCCCTGCTCATCGAACGTTCAGTAAAAAAGAAAATGGGTATTTTTGAAAAAAAACCCGATGAAGTTATTTCATTCAATACCACGCTTACGGATTTTCAAAAACGGCACGCTTCGACAGGAGGTCAATAGTAATGGTTAAAGCAAGATTAACGCTTTTGGGTTTAAGTTTAGTTCTTGCGCTGACAGGGTGTGTAGACAAAAAGAGCCAGGCCCGTGGTGTGTATATGCTGGTTGATACTTCGGGGACTTATACAAAACAATTAAAAAATGCCCGCAATGTTGTGAACTATCTACTGGGAACACTTAATCCCGGTGACTCATTTGCGGTGGCCAGGGTGAAAAGCCGAAGTTTTACCGAAAAAGATATAATTGCAAAAGTAACTTTTGATAAAGTGCCTTCCCGGATGAACGTACAAAAAAGGCAATTTAAGAAAAAATTTGACAAGTTCACCAGGAAAACTAAAAAAGGCAGTGCCCACACAGATATCACAGGCGCCATCATTCAAGGATCAGAATATCTAAACGAAGCAGGCGCGGGCCGCAAGATGATTGTTATTTTTTCTGATATGCAGGAAGAGCTGGATAAAAAAACAATCAGGAATTTTCCCATCAAGTTAACGGATATTAAATTCGTCGCCCTGAATGTTACCAAGCTGCGGGCCGACAATATCGACCCCCGTCGTTACCTGGGCAGATTGGCAAACTGGGAAAAGCGCCTGTTGGCAGCCGGGGCCAGTGAATTTAAGGTGGTCAATGACATGGAGCAGTTGCAAAGAATTTTCGAGCAGTAAAAATTTTTATATAACAAAATCACTGCTGTCCTGTTTGCCTTTTCTCCCTCCGGGAGCATGCGGGGCGCTCCGCCCCCTGCACCCCCGGGTTACTTTCCTTTCGGGGAAAGTAACCAAAGCCATTTGCTCCTACTTTCGCTTATTCCTGCGCGTCGCGGAAAAACCCGGGTCGTGAATCCAACTCGCCGGTCGGACTAACGTCCGCCTCGGGCTCAACAAAGGATTCACTCCTTGATTTTTCCTTGCGATGCTTGGCGCTCCCGAAAGTCGCGGAAAGTCAAAAGATAAAAGCTTAAATATTTTTAAACATTTAAGCGTGATGCCAGCGCGAAGTACATGGATGTACGAGTGTCGCGAGAGGCAGGATCCGGAAGCGGCCTCTCGAAGTCGCGGGGAGTCAAAACCGGCACAATTGTTCATATTTGGTTGGTTTTAATAATCCCGTGGACGCAGCCGACTCAGGTGAAGAAAAATTCGGAAAGCGAGCCTCCTGTCGAGGCAAATATCACGTTAGCGATATTCCGAGTTTGGCTCGCTCTGGGGATTTTTCGAGCCTGGGGAGGGAATCCCGGAGGGACAAGTCCCTGGGTGTCCTTTCTTCTTGGTAACTTCTTCTTTAGACAAGTAAAGAAGAAGTTACTCGCCTTCGGGTGCGAGAACCCGATTAAAAGAATTTAGAACGCCGCAGGCACAACAAAAAAGCTCGGGAGTGCAGGTGCGCGACCAGAACGAGCTTGCGAGTTCAGGAAGTGCCTGATGAAGCACCAAAGGTGGTTCTAGGTGAGCACCCCGCATAAAAACTAAATACACCCGCTGTAGGCGAAACGAATATCAGCGACTTCTTGTACTCGGGTTATTTAACATTTTCATGGCTTTTTCGAGGCTGCGGCGCATACGGGTAAAAGACTCTGCCAGGACTTTCACTTCATCATCGGCGTCATGTTTAAATTCAGGGGCTGCCAGGTCGCCAAGACTGACCTGGTCGGCAATATTGGCCATTTGATCGATTGGTCGAATAATGATTTTTCGTAACATGACATTCAAAATAATCATAATCAAAATAAACACCCCTGAAAGTACACCGACAAATAAAATAGAAGCATCTTCGGCTTTTTTAATGGCCACGGACATAGGTACATTAATGATTTGTGCGCCCACTATTTCATTTAATTCCCAGCCAAAACCGTTATTGGCGCCATATTTTTCCAGCAATGTACTGGGTGCGGCTTCAACAGAACTATGACAACCTAAACAGCCTTCATTCTTAATCTTAATGGGTCTTGCCAAGTACAATGATTTGCCAGTCGGAGTGTCTCTTGTGCCAACTAGCTCAGTCAGACTGGATTGATTACGGAATGCCTGGACGATATCTGCCTCCCATTCTACGGCCCGGTTTCTCGGGTTGGTTGGATTGAGCGTGGCTTCCTTGTAACTGTATTCCGGGTATTTAATTCTTAGTGCATCAAAACTGATGGTCGCAGCATAAGCTGGTACCGTTTGTGGTAGAAATTTTTCAGTTAAATGGTGGGCGAGCAGCGGCCTGATTTCTTTGACGGTATAACTGCGAATTGCCAGCGCCGCTTCCATCATCATGCCCGCGTGGCGGATGATTTCTTCTTCGGCATTTTTTTCCAGCAGTTTGAATGATAAGTAACTGGTGCCCACCAGGGTGACGGAAAAGACGGATAACAATACAAAATTGAACTTGGTCCTGAGTTTCATGGCTATGGTTCCCCAATGACAGCATGTGCCATCTTTTTATAGTTAGTATTATTTAGCTGGTATTATTCTGTATTTAGCCGAAATTGGCCAGTAGCCTGGCAAATTTAGATTTCTCTTCCTGGGTAGGGATATCTTCAGAGAGTATTTCTACCAGTTTATCTATGTCACCACTTTGTTCTGCTGCCTGTGAAACCAGTATCCTGGCCATTGGGCCAACAAATTTAGCCAGTTCCTTTTCGGCAAATTTCAGGATTTTATTATCCCATTCAATGGTGGCACGACCAGGGACGTGGGGGACGTTTGGGTTTATCCTGGTCTCTTCGCTGACGACATTCTTTTGTTCAGAATTGCGGGCGCCGGTGGTAAGACTGGCCAGCTGACCCAGCTTTATGTAGGCCTGTTGATCGGCAGATTTCTCAATTTCCATGGCCAGCGCGGTATAGAGCGCCAGGGTATCAATGGCATTTTCTGCGTACTGGTTAACAAGTATTTTTGCCATGGGGCCGACATAAGGCGCCAGTTCTTTTTCAGCCTTGGCCAGAACTACAGGATCCCAATCATCAAGTTTGGCGTCGAGGTTATCAAGCATAAATGTCTGGCCAACATCGCCAAGGTCAATCGGGGAAGCAGATTCAGCACTAGCATTTTTTTTGATTGGTGAAAGCATGCCCAGAACCTCATCCACCGACTGTGGTCGATTTTTTGGCTGGATATTTAACATCCAGTCGATGGCAGAGAGCAGGGCATCGCCATATCCACTTTTGACAACTGAATGGGCATGCTCCAATGGGTCAGTCTCATCATTGTGTAATGCCGAAATTCGATCAGGTGATGGCGCCGGAATTTTGCCAGTGACACAATGGTAAAGCGTGGCGCCAACCCCATATAAATCTGTCCAGGGGCCTTGTTTGTCCCGGTTGTTGTATTGCTCAAACGGGGCGTACCCTGGCGTGACCATGCCGGTCATGGGCCGGGAATTTTGCTGTAGCTCCTGGCGCGCTGCACCAAAATCCAGCAACACAGGTAAGCCTTGTTTGCGCAAGTAAATATTCGCCGGCTTGATATCACGATGGAGAATGCCATGGGTGTGGACAGAGCGCAGGCCTGTGAGAATCGGCAGAATGATAGACCGGATTTCTTTTTCTGTGAGGGTTTTGCGTTTGCGAATATAATTGCTTAGGGGCAGACCTTCCTCGTAGTCCATGACGATATAAGCCGTACCATTAGCCTCAAGAAACCGGTTAATACGAACAATGCTGGGTAGCTTGAACTTGGCCAGGGTTTGGGCTTCATCGAGGAATCTTTTCAGCCCCCGGTTGTACAGATTTTTCTCCTCTTCGGATTTGGGTGTAACCTCCCTGGTGCTGGTATTACGAATTGCCAGGCCACTGGGCAAATATTCTTTCAGGGCAACAACGCAATTCAATTGCAGGTCGGTTGCCTGGTAAGTCACACCAAAACCACCGATACCCAGTACCCGCCGGATTTCGTAACCTTCCACCCGGGAGCCGGGCTCAAGTGCATGTTGATAAATTGCCATAGTGGTGAGTTTAGCAGCCTAAAACCTGTTTGCGAACAGGGATTTAAAAGTACTGTGCTATTTGCAAAGAAGATTAGAGAACGGTTATGCAATCCGGCAAATAAATCTGTAAACTTGGCCGCCTGTTGTAACAGCCAGGTCCTGGCTAACTAAAACTCGTGGGAGAAACCAGCACTATGTTCGATAAAAAAATGACCGTTGCCGGATTTGACGATGAATT
Organism: Acidiferrobacteraceae bacterium; assembly: GCA_003228915.1. Taxonomy (GTDB): domain Bacteria; phylum Pseudomonadota; class Gammaproteobacteria; order Acidiferrobacterales; family SZUA-150; genus SZUA-150. The sequence goes on along the minus strand of QIGL01000046.1, from coordinate 9,034 downwards.
ATGGTCCGCCATGGAGCAGGAAGTGGTTCGCCAGGAGGAACATATCGAGCTGATTGCCTCGGAGAATTATGCCAGCCCCCGGGTCATGGAAGCGCAGGGCTCGGTTTTAACCAATAAATATGCCGAGGGTTATCCCGGTAAACGATACTATGGCGGCTGTGAAAATGTGGACGTGGCGGAACAACTGGCCATAGACCGGGTCAAACAATTGTTTGGTGCTGATTATGCCAATGTCCAGCCCCATTCCGGTTCCCAGGCCAATGCCGCGGCTTACCTGGCATTGATTCAACCGGGCGATACCATCCTGGGCATGAGCCTGGCCGATGGCGGTCACCTGACCCATGGCGCCAAGGTAAATTTTTCCGGTAAAATATTTAATGCCGTCCAATATGGGCTGGATGAGTCTGGCGTGATTGACTATGACCAGGCAGCAAAATTGGCCGAGGAACATAAACCTAAAATGGTGGTGGCGGGTTTCAGCGCTTACTCCCAGGTGGTTGACTGGCAACGATTCCGGGAAATTGCCGATAGTGTCGGCGCCTACCTGATGGTGGACATGGCCCACATTGCCGGCCTGGTGGCCACGGGTTTGTACCCCAATCCCGTGGCCATTGCCGATGTCACGACTTCTACAACTCATAAAACACTGCGCGGGCCTCGCGGTGGCATTATTCTCGCCAAGGCCAACCCCGAGATCGAGAAAAAGCTCAATTCGATTGTGTTCCCCGGCACCCAGGGTGGTCCGTTAATGCACGTGATTGCGGCCAAGGCAGTGGCCTTTAAGGAAGCCCTGGAACCGGAATTTAAAGTCTACCAGCAGCAAGTACTGGATAATGCCTCGGCTATGGCCGAGGTCTTTTTAGCCCGTGGCTACAATGTGGTATCTGGTGGCACCCAAGATCATTTATTTTTGCTGGATTTAATCGACAAGGGCATTACCGGTAAAGATGCCGAGGCGGCATTACATAAGGCCAACATTACCGTGAATAAAAATGCCGTACCCAATGATCCGCAGTCGCCTTTTGTTACCAGCGGTCTCCGTATTGGCACACCGGCAATCACCACCCGTGGTTATGGTGTACAGGAAGCGAAAGACGTCGCCGGCTGGATGTGTGACATCATGGAAAATATGGAGGATGCCGGTCTGGCGAGTCAGATTAAGGATAAGGTATTGGCCTTGAATAAACGGTATCCGGTTTATGGCTAAGTGGATTTTTTCGGTTTGAATTATTCCTTCTTCCTTCGGCTGGGCTTGTGCCCCTTCTCCCTTCGGGAGAAGGTTGGGATGAGGGATTATTTTATTGTCGGCTTCGCCGACTACTAATCGGGGTTGGTCCCGATGGCCCAGGTACTTCGGCAAAAGTACCCAAAACCATTGCGATGTGCAGGACGCACGAGTGTCGCGGAGGCCAGGGATGGCCAAGAGCGACCTCCTGCGTTCGCTTGACCCTGCACTGTAGAATCTTCTGGCGAAGCTTCATTCAGTACTTGTTCGCTTATCGCTCACATCGCGCTCGCGGAAAAAACCTGGGTCGTGAATCCAACTCGCCGGTCGGACTAACGTCCGCCTCGGGCTCGATCATGGGATTCGCTCCTTGATTTTTCCTCGCGATGCTCGGCGCTCTCGAAGTCGCGAGAGATCAAAAGATAAATGCTACTAATCGGGGTTGGTACTTTTGTTCTGTTCCGCCTGTGGCGGACCGGCAGCAGGTTACTTTCTCTTCCTTGCCCAAGAAGAAAGTAACCAAAGAGAAGGGCACCCGGGGACTTGCCCCTACGGGATGCCTTCAACCTTCCTTGAAAGCCGGATCGTTCGCCAAAGTCGCCGGCCAAATGTCGTTATGACTTCATTTGGCTCGGGCTCCACGGTGGCTCACGCCAACCGGTTTTCTTCGTCAGGCTTCGGTTGCGTCCACGGGGACTTAAAACAAGGGAGGTATAACTGATTGTTTTCACTAAATTGTGATCATTCAAGTAAACTTTGTGTGAGTCACACTTGAAAGCAGATTCCGTTGTTTTGTTTTTGACTTTCGCGACTTCGTGAGCGCCGAGCATCGTAAGGAAAAAATCAAGGAGCGAATCCCATGATCGAGCCCGAGGCGGACGTTAGTCCGACCGGCGAGTTGGATTCGCGACCCAAGTTTTTTCCGCGACGCGCAGGATTAAGCGAACGTGGAGCAAATGGTTTTGGGTACTTTTGCCGAAACAAAAGTACCGCGCCCTCGGGTGCGAGAACCCGATTAAAAGAATTTGGCCCGCCGCAGGCCAAACAACACACAAAACCCCATAAACCTGTAAAACTTCCCATTTCCCCTGTATCTTAGCCGGTATGCGCTGCCCATTTTGTTTTGCTGAAGACACCAAAGTCATTGATTCGCGTCTGGCCGATGACGGTGAGACCGTGCGCCGCCGCCGGGAATGTTTGTCCTGTGCCGAGCGTTGTACGACCTATGAGCGCGCTGAACTGCGTTTACCGCAGGTGATTAAGTCGGATGGCAGCCGTGAACCTTTTAATGGTGATAAATTAAGGACCGGTTTTCGTCGGGCCCTGGAGAAACGATCGGTAGAGACCGAGTTGGTGGAGGCGGCCATGGGCCGGATTCGGCACAAATTAATGGCCAGTGGTGTCCGGGAACTGGCTTCTCGAGAAATCGGCGAATGGGTGATGGAGGAGTTAAAAGAGCTAGACCAGGTCGCTTACGTGCGTTATGCCTCGGTTTACCGAAGTTTTGAGGATGTTGAGGCTTTTAACGAAGAAATAGAGCGATTGCAGCAAGAACCCACGGCCGAGATACGCCGGAAACAATTGAAATTAATTCCGGACAGGGACGATAAAAAGTGACCACGACTGCTGAAGATGCTGTTTATATGGCACGGGCCCTGGAGTTGGCACATTTAGGCATGAATACGACAGATCCCAACCCAAGAGTTGGCTGTGTCATCGTTAAAAATGGAAAAATCATTAGCGAGGGCTGGCATGAACGGGCCGGCGGACCCCATGCCGAGATTATCGCCATTGAAAATGCCCACCAGGACCATCTCTATGGCGCCACAGTTTATGTCACCCTTGAGCCCTGCAGCCACCATGGTCGAACACCGCCCTGTGTCGATGCACTGCTAAAAACTCGCCCCCAGCGGGTTGTTATTGCCATGGAGGACCCAAATTCATTGGTTGCTGGCAGCGGTATTCGGGCACTTGAAGAGGCCGGCATCGTTGTTGCTGTTGGTCTCATGGAAGCAGAGGCCAAGGCACTGAATCCCGGTTATATCAGCAGAATGACCAAAAAAAGGCCTTTGGTGAGGGTCAAATTGGCCACCAGCCTGGATGGCCGTACCGCACTGGAAAGCGGGGTCAGCAAGTGGATAACGGGCGAAGATGCGCGGCGAGACGTGCACCGTTGGCGCGCCCGCAGCTCGGCCATATTAACAGGCGTCAGTACGATTCTGATGGATGATCCATCATTAAATGTAAGGTATAACGCGTGTAAACGCCAGCCCCTGAGAATAGTCCTGGACAGTAATTTACGCATTTCTCCCGATGCGAGAGTGATTAAAATAGAAGGAAAAACCCTAATCGTCACAGCTAGCCAGGACCATGCTGCAGCGACCCGGCTCCAGGATGCCGGAGCGGAAGTACTAATTGTGGCGACCAAAAGTAGCCGTATTGACCTGCATGCCCTGATGCTTGATTTGGTGGCCAGGGAAATCAACGAGATCCACATTGAAGCCGGTGCGACACTCTGTGGCGCCCTGTTATATGCTGGCATTGTAGATGAAATTGTCCTTTACCTGGCGCCCCATTTGCTTGGTGCTGATGGGCGCGGTATGTTTAAGTTTCCGGCTCTGGAAAAGATGGCGGACCGATATAAATTAAAAATACGCGATGTCCGTGCAGTTGGAGAAGACTGGCGGGTTATCGCAGACGTGATCAACCTGTCATGATTGAAGCATCAAAAATACAGGTTGATCGTAAGATAATGAGACGAGGAGATAAGGAATGTTTACGGGAATTATTGAGGCGACAGGGCTTGTTGCGGCGTTATCTGAAAAAACAGACGGTTTACGAATTCGTATTGCGACCCAGGATTTAGACCTGGCCGATGTAAAATTAGGCGACAGTATTGCGGTTAATGGTGTTTGCCTGACCGTGGTTGATTTACCTGGCGACGGGTTTTGGGCTGATGTCTCCCGTGAAACACTGGCAAATACACAAATCGGGCGATTACGTATTAGTTCACAGGTTAATCTCGAGAAGGCCATGTTGGCTGACAGCCGATTTGGCGGTCACATGGTCAGTGGCCATGTTGATGGCATTGGTCAGATTCTATCGCGGGAAGATACGGGTCGCTTTACCCGGTTTCTGGTGCGGGCACCCAAAGAGCTTGCTAAGTATATCGCCAAAAAAGGCTCTATTTCTGTTGATGGGGTCAGTTTGACGATTAATGAAGTGACGGGTTTTGATTTCGTGCTAACGATTGTGCCGCACACACTAAATGAAACGGTAATGGCAGATTATATTGAGGGGGCATTTGTCAATCTTGAGGTGGATATTGTGGCCCGCTACCTGGAGCGATTGCTTAATCCGGAACAGGATCAGACCCACAGCAGAAACCTGCAAAGTAATCATATCAGCCAGGCCTTACTAGTAGAAAACGGGTTCATTTAGATAGATTTTTTTAGCATCTGTATATCCCGAAACTCAGCTTAGTGATTGATTTAGAAGCTATAAGGTTTTAGCTGACATTTCCCCCTGCATCTTTAAGCAGACGGGGTTAAAATAGACCCTGATTCAGAAACAATATTGAGGCAGTAATTTACATGGCAGTCAGCCCCGTTGGCGAGATTATTGAAGAACTGAGTCAGGGCCGCATGGTGGTCCTGATGGATGACGAGGATCGTGAGAACGAGGGCGACCTGGTCATGGCGGCCGAGTTTGTCCGGCCTGATGATGTTAATTTTATGGCCAAGTATGGGCGCGGCCTTATTTGCCTGACCCTGACCGAGGCACGTTGTAAACAGTTGCAACTGCCCTTAATGGTGAGTCAGACACAGACACAGAAACAGCGCAGTACGAACTTTACTTTATCCATTGAAGCCACGGTCGGTGTGACCACGGGTATTTCTGCTGCCGATCGGGCGACCACGGTGCAGGCGGCGGTGCGACAAAATGCCGGTCCCGGGGATATTGTTCAGCCAGGTCATATTTTTCCATTAATGGCGCAACGAGGCGGTGTTTTGTCCCGGGCCGGACATACCGAGGCGGGCGTTGATTTGGCGCGAATCGCCGGACTGGAACCAGCAAGCCTGATTTGTGAAATCATGAATGAAGACGGTACCATGGCCAGGATGCCTGAGCTGGTAGAATTTGCCAAAGCACACAAGTTAAAAATTGGCACCATTGCAGACTTGATTCACTACCGCATGGAAAACGAGGCAACGGTGAAAGCTGCTGGTCAATACAACGTTAATACCGAGTGCGGTGAATTCACTATTCGCGCTTACCACGACACCATTACCGACGCCACGCACCTGGCATTGATCAAGGGCGAAATAAATAAAAAAACGCCCACCCTTGTGCGGGTTCATGTCCAGGAAAGCCTGCTTGATGTTTTTACCGATAATCATCGTTCTGGTAGCTGGACGGCGCACCAGGCCATGGCCATGGTAGCCAAAGAGGGCGTGGGCGTTATTGTTTTGCTGGATCAAACCGATTCACCGAAAAGTGTTACCCAGCTCCTGGAAAAATTTTCTTCGGAAGAAACCGTATCAGAATTGCCTAATCTTGCCCATGCACGGGCGGGCCTGCGGACTTATGGTGTCGGTAGCCAGATACTTGCAGATATAGGCGTCAGCAAAATGCGGGTCATGGGCCACGCGATCAGGTTAAGGTTACCCGGTATGTCGGGCTTTGGTCTGGAGGTAGTCGAGAATATTGAGTCCAGTGATGCTATCTGTGACGATAATAAGAAAAAAACAAAACAAGCAGGCTTATGATTACCGGCAAAATACAGGTCATGGAGGTTACCCGGTATGTCGGGCTTTGGTCTGGAGGTAGTCGAGAATATTGAGTCCAGTGATGCTATCTGTGACGATAATAAGAAAAAAACAAGCAGGTTAAATGAAAAAGACTTATGAGTAGTATAAAAAATATTGAAGGTGATTTAGTTGTCCGCGGTGCCCGATTTGGTATTGTTATGGCAAGATTTAACAGTTTTATTGTTGACCGGTTGTTTGATGGTGCCGTAGATGCCTTGCAACGACACGGTGCAGAAAGTGATGCAATCGAAGTTGTTCGCGTGCCCGGTGCATTTGAAATTCCATTGGCCTTAAAAAAAATGGCAATGGCTTCAAAATACGACGGGCTCATCGCTTTGGGCGCTATCATTCGTGGTGGTACACCCCATTTTGAGTTTGTTGCCAGTGAATGCACCAAAGGTATGGCCCAGGTAAATATGCAACACGAAATTCCCATTGCATTTGGTGTTTTAACTGTTGATACAATTGAACAAGCGATTGAGCGAGCAGGCACAAAAGCAGGTAACAAGGGTGTCGAGGCTGCAGTCTCCGTAATTGAGATGGTAAATTTACTTAAGAAAATTTAACAACCGATCTTTAAATATTCGAAGGAGGTAACATGCTTCAGGGTGGCAGACACAAGGCGCGTCAGGCAGCTGTACAGGCTTTGTATCAATGGCAGTTAACTGAGCAGGCGCCCGATGAAATCGAAGATCATTTTATTCTCGATCACGAGATGAGTGATGTTGATATGGAATACTTTGATTATTTGGTCAGGGAAGTTCCCTTGCATGTCCATGAGCTGGACGATCACATTCTTCCTTTCATTGATCGTGCTATCGATGAGATCGACCCGGTTGAACGGGCCATTCTCAGGATTGGCGCTTATGAGCTGGAGTTTCACCTGGAAGTACCTTGCAAAGTTGTGCTTAATGAGGCGATCGAGCTGTCAAAAACATTTGGTGCCGAGCATGGCTATCAATATGTCAATGCGGTTTTAGATAAAATTGCAGCAAAATTACGCGCATCCGAGCTTAAAGGAAAAAAAGCATCAGTATAAAAATACGGATCACCCGGTTTGAGTGAATTTGATATCATTCAAAACTATTTTGCCAATCAAGGACTGAATCGCGATGAAGTCATTTTGGGTATTGGTGATGATGCAGCTATAACAAAAGTTGCGACGGGTTTAGAGCAAGTCATCACAACAGACACGCTTACCTCAGGCGTACATTTCCCTATTGATACAGCACCCGAAGCTATTGGCCATAAGTCATTGGCCGTAAATTTAAGCGACCTTGCTGCAATGGGTGCCGAGCCGGTTTGGTTTACAATGAACCTCAGCCTGCCTGAGTATGATAAAGACTGGTTGAATCGATTCGTTTCCGGGCTGTTTGCTTTGGCCGCAAAACATAATATATGCCTGATTGGCGGTGATACCGTAAAAGGGCCGTTATCGATTTCTATTCAGGCCGCTGGTCAGTTACCAGCAGGTAGCGCGTTGCGACGCTCAGGCGCGAAAACAGGCGACAAGATTTTTGTTTCTGGATTTATAGGTGATGCAGCGTTGGCATTTGCCTGTCGTGACGGTCAGCTGGATATTTCGCAACAAGATTTGTTGAAGGTTAACCAGGTTTTAAATATGCCAGAGGCAAGGAATTTACTGGGACAAAAACTGCGGGGATTGGCAAATAGTGCAATTGATATTTCTGATGGCCTGTCGGCAGATCTTACCCATATACTGGTGGCAAGTGGACGTGGCGCGACCATTGATTTGCAAAAATTACCTTTGTCAGAAATTTTTTTGAAACATGCGGAACAAATAGGTGGCCATGGTCTGGCTTTGGGTTTTGGTGATGACTACGAGCTGTGTTTCACGGCGCCGGAAAAAAATGTTAATAAAATTATAAAAATTGGCCAGGATCTGGATTGTCCTGTTACGGTGATAGGAGAAGTTGAGAAAGAACCAGGCCTGAGATTCAAGGATGTTTACGGGCTCAATATTTCTATCACAGAAAAAGGCTATGATCATTTTGCAAATGTTTAGATAAATAAAAGAAATGGACAGGCCGCTCCTGAGTGTCCTCGGCAACTGCTCCATGCGTTGCTCTACCTCCTGCGTCCATGCAGTCGTGCACCCGCGGCATTTGTACGTCTCGTACTTCAGATTAATGGAGTTTACAGGATTACTTAGGTTTACAGATTGGGTTCAGCCATAGGTTTTAATTCAGTAAATCTTGTTAATCTTGTCTAAAGTATTTTGTTTTTTTTTAAAATAGTGGTTTAAATAGTAACCAGGCAATAAAGGCAGCAGTCATTAACATTAAAAATCGCTTGAATATAAATTGGTATAACCCGGTGCATATTCTTGCACTTGGTCTTGGAGCAGGCGCCAGCCCTTACGCCCCAGGCACTGTCGGAACCCTGGTGGCATTGCCAATTTATTATTTTTTAATGCAACTACCTGTCCTGGTGTATTTATTAATTTGCATCATTTTATTTGTAGCCGGTATTTTTATTTGTGACAAAACCGCTAACGACATGGGCGTACACGATCATCCGGCGATTGTATTTGATGAAGTGGTTGGCATGTTGTTTGTGCTGGCACTGGTTCCGGCTGGATGGAGTTGGCTGGCGTTGGGGTTTGTATATTTCAGATTATTTGATATCTGGAAGCCCTGGCCAATTCGTACGCTTGATAAAAAAGTGCCAGGTGGTTTCGGAATAATGGTTGATGATTTGCTGGCGGCTATTTACGCGTGGCTGGGATTACAGGGTAGTTTTTTGGTCTACAGTTACTTAAATTTTTAGGGAGGTTCTGATTGATATATGTTTGCCCTTCTGAATGTTTACCATTCCGACAACTATTTGTCATTCCGACCGAAGTGGAGGAATCTTGTCACTTCCTGATACTACTGAAGTTCCGTAGCATGAGATCTCTCGGCAACTGCGCCTCGGCTTTGTCTCCTGAGTCGCTCTACCTCCTGCATCCCTGCAGTCGTGCGCCGGGCATGGATGC
>QIGL01000036.1 GCA_003228915.1 Acidiferrobacteraceae bacterium | reverse complement strand
ACTTTGTCTCGGGCATTGACTTTAACGACTACGAACAGGCCCTGGCGATACTACGCCAGTGCAATGCTTTCTCAGAGCCAGGCGAAGCAAAGCTTGTACTTCCGTCGTAGGCTTGTTTTTGGTCGAAATAACGACTCTGTGTCATTCCGTGCGCTGCGATGTTAGCTGAAAGCGAGCAAGTGCTGAATGAAACTTCGTTAAAATATTCTACGGTAAACGAAGTGGCAAAGTGCTCCTGGGGCGGCAGCGGAAATCTGTTACAGGATTTTGGTGCCACGCTTAAGAAGATCAAACCCTGGATTCCGGGTCGCACCGCTGGTTTGCCTGGAATGACGGGGTGGTGGTGGAATTCCCACTTTCGCGGGAATGACGATCGGGGTGGATTCTTGATCCTCCGATGGGTCTGGTGGATTCTCGTTTGAATGAAAACCTGGATTCCCGTTTCCGCCCCAGGAGCACTTTGTCACTTCGTTCGGGCGCACGGAATGACGGTCAATCAACATTTATACCATATATATGTGCGTGCTACGTGTAAGACCGATGTTCCTGTGGCATAATGCGCGGCCTTTTCAGCCAATAGACCTAAACGCAGGACGATTCTCTTGATCACGACCGCCAATATCACCATGCAATTCGGGCCCAAGCCCTTGTTTGAAAACATTTCCGTTAAATTTGGCAATGGCAATCGCTATGGCCTGATCGGTGCCAACGGCTGCGGTAAATCCACGCTCATGAAAATCCTGGGCGGTGATCTCGAGGCCACGTCGGGCAATGTGTCCGTGGATGAGCACCTGTCCGTGGGTAAATTGGGCCAGGATCAATTCGCCTTTGAAGAAAATACCGTGCTCGATACGGTAATCATGGGCCATGCCCGGCTCTGGAAAGTGAAACAGGAGCGGGATCGCATTTATTCGCTGCCAGAAATGAGTGACGCAGAGGGCATGAAAGTGGCCGAGCTGGAGGTAGAATTCGCCGAGCTTGATGGTTATACCGCCGAGGCCCGGGCCGGTGAATTATTGCTCGGCCTGGACATTGCCCTGGAACAACATGCCGGCCTCATGAGTGCCGTGGCGCCGGGCTGGAAGCTGCGGGTGTTGCTGGCCCAGGCCTTGTTTGCCGAGCCTGACATTATGTTGCTGGACGAGCCCACCAATAACCTGGATATCAATGCCATTCGCTGGCTCGAGGATATGCTCAACGCGCGCAACAGCACCATTATTATTATTTCTCATGATCGCCATTTCCTGAATAGCGTCTGCACCCACATGGCCGACCTGGATTATGGCGAGCTGCGTGTCTACCCGGGCAATTATGACGAGTATATGACCGCCTCGACCATGGTCCGGGATCAACTGCTGGCCAGTAACGATAAGAAAAAAGTCCAGATAGCTGAACTACAAACCTTTGTTAGTCGTTTTTCTGCCAACGCCTCCAAGGCCAAGCAGGCGACTTCGCGGGCGAAACAAATTGAAAAAATTAAACTGGATGAAGTGAAACCCTCGAGTCGTCGTAATCCTTTTATTCGCTTTGAACAAAAAACAAAATTGCACCGCACGGCACTGGAAGTAAAAGACCTGTGCAAGGGTTACGATGACGTACCCTTGTTTAACGACCTGAATCTGTTGGCCAAGGTCGGCGAACGCATTGCCGTGATCGGCCCCAATGGCATCGGCAAAACCACCTTGTTACGCACCCTGGTCGATGACTTCAACGATGAAAATATCAAAGGCAGTGGCACCATCAAGTGGTCCGAGAATGCCAAAATTGGTTATTACGCCCAGGATCATTCGGCAGACTTTAAAAAAGACCAGTCGGTTTTTGAATGGATGAGCCAGTGGCAGCGCCCGGAAGATGATGAGCAGTCTATTCGTGCGGTGCTCGGTCGTATGTTGTTCTCGCAAGACGATATTGAGAAGTCCGTGACCAAGATTTCCGGTGGTGAACAAGGCCGTATGTTGTTCGGCAAGCTCATGATGCAAAACCCCAATGTACTGGTCATGGACGAGCCCACCAATCACCTGGATATGGAATCCATTGAGTCGTTAAACCTGGCCCTGGAGAATTACCCCGGGACTTTGGTATTTGTCAGCCATGACCGGGAATTTGTTTCTTCATTGGCGACGCGGGTACTCGAACTCTCTAAAGATGGCATTACCAACTTCAGCGGTAGTTACGAAGAATACCTGCGTGATGAAGTGAACGCCCGCGCCAGTGCTTAAATAATGTTGTGAAGCTGCTTGTACGCAATCTCGACCGCGCCACCACTGAGGACAGCCTGAGCAAGCTTTTCGAAGCTTATGGCACCGTGCAGTTTTGCACGGTGATCATGGATAAAACCACAGGCAAGTCTAAAGGTTTTGGTTTTGTTGAAATGCCCAAGACGGGTGAAGCCAAGGTGGCCATGAAAAACCTCAATGGCAAGGAAGTCGACGGTAACAAGATACGTGTTAAAAAATCTGAGTCAAAATGACTGCGCACAATACCCATGACCCTATGCACGGGGTCACGCTCAAAATGATTGTCACCGAGTTGGTAGAAAAATACGGCTGGGAAGAATTAAGTAAGCGCATTCGCATTAACTGTTTTGCTAATGACCCTAGCATCGACTCTACTCTCAAGTTCTTGCGCCGTACGCCCTGGGCAAGGAAAAAAGTCGAAGCGCTTTATTTGGAAAAGTAAAACCATAGATTCCCGTTTCCGCCCCAAGAGCACTTTGTCACTTCGTTCGGGCGCACGGAATGACAGGGCGGTGGATGCAGCTGCTCTTATAGAGTGACCGATTCTGCAGCAACACTACAGTGAACTAAAATTTCATAAATAAATTAACTAATGAATTTAACCTAATCCCATGACCAACACCGCATTCTCATCACTGCCTTTGGGGGGGAAATTCCTGGCCAATCTTGAATCACTGGATTACAAGGCCATGACGCCCATCCAGGCTCAAAGCCTGCCCGCTATTTTAAATGGCAAGGATGTACTGGCCCAGGCTAAAACCGGTAGCGGTAAAACTGCTGTCTTTGGCATTGGCCTGCTTAATCAACTTGAGGCGCAAACTTACCTGACACAGGGTTTGGTATTGTGCCCGACTCGCGAACTGGCCGACCAGGTGGGCAAAGAACTACGGCGCCTGGCTCGATCCATCGCCAATACAAAAATTCTCACATTATGCGGTGGCACACCCATGGGGCCACAGCTAGCCTCGCTGGATCATCACCCCCATATCGCCGTCGGCACACCGGGGCGTTTGTTAAAGCATTTGCAAAAAGGTTCATTAAAACTGGATAGCTTAAAAATCCTGGTGCTTGATGAAGCAGACCGCATGCTGGATATGGGTTTTTATGATGACATCATTGATATTATCAGCTACACGCCGAAACAAAGACAAACCCTGTTATTTTCTGCCACCTACCCGGATGAAATAAAAAATATAAGCAAAAGCATTCAGCATGACCCGATTGATATTCGCGTTGATAGCCTGCACGATAATAAAAAAATTAAACAGGTATTTTATGAAATAAAAAAAGGCGACCGCACCAAAACCCTGGTGGCCTTGTTGCAACATTATCGTCCGGCTTCCAGCGTGGTGTTTTGTAACCGAAGACAGCAAGTTAAGGAGCTGGCAGATGAGTTATGGCAGCAGGGTTTTCATGCCCTCGCCTTACACGGTGATCTTGAACAAAAAGATCGTGATGAGGTGTTGGTACGCTTTACCAGTAAAAGCAGCTCCATACTCGTGGCCACAGATGTGGCGGCCCGGGGACTGGATATTAAAGACTTAAGTGCCGTGATTAATTTTGAGTTATCACAAGACCCGGAAATTCATATTCATCGAATTGGCCGCACGGGCCGGGCCGGTAACGAAGGCCTGGCAATAAGTTTATTCATGGTCTCGGAAACGCCCAGGCTAAACGCCATTGAGGAATACCAGGACAGGCCGGTCAGTATTGAAAAAACATCTGCCCTTAAAAGCCGTGACAATTTTACATTAAGCCCACCCATGGTGGCCTTACGCATCAATGGCGGCCGTAAAAATAAAATTCGTGCAGGAGATATTCTGGGTGCGCTCACTGCCAATACCGGCCTACCGGGTAAACAAATCGGTAAAATTGATTTATTTGATACCGTGGCTTACGTGGCAGTAGATCGTCCTATTGCCAAACAAGCTTTAAAAATTCTAGTGGAAGGTAAAATCAAAGGCCGCAAATATCGTGTGCGTAAATTGTAATTATTTCCAGTCGATATAACGTATGCCTGTGTACCCGGGTATTAAACGCCCCAGGTCCCTGCCATTTTTATTTAACAGCCGGGCATCGGTATAACCAACAGATTTAAGGTATACAATATAGTTGCTGGTTGGATCAAATACCGGCAGCCAGTTAACCCAGCCATCACCCACTAAAGTACGTTCGCCAGTGCCATCAACGTTTGCTTCAACAATATCCCAGGCTGAAAAATTGGCCTCCGGGTCAGTGACGTAGTTGGTATTTTTCATAAAGCGTTCAAATAAGGTCACCGAGTTATTGGCAATGGGATCATGGTCGGACACGCCGCTGACACTGGTAAGCTGAACGACATTGGTGCCATCTACATCCATCACGGCCATACGGAATTCTGGTGTAGTGCTAAAGCGATCGGTCTTGAATACGATACGGCCATCGGGCAAATAATCAGGGTCATTGTCATCAGTGCCATCCGGTGTCAGGTCAAGTATTTCAACGCCATCAGGCATCATACGTACAATGGATGCTTTGCCAGGCTCCCGGAACGAGGCATAAGCAATTTCACTGTCATCGGGCGACCAGGCAGGGTGGCCATTTAGATATACGTCGTTTGTCAGTTGCGTCGGGTTATTACCATCAACGTCTACAGAATAAATTTCATAGGTTGTGAAATTTGCAATATCAGTCGCACCGGTAAAAGCAATTTTTGTCCGGTCATGGGACAAGGAGGGGTTATCGATATTGACGCCAATATTAGTGGTCACCCGGTTAACAATGCCGGTCGCGGGATCAAAGGTATAAATCTCACCGGTTGCAGTATCGCGATCACTGACAAAAACAATCAGGCCCGTAAGGTTGGTTGGTAATACTGGCTGATTGTGGGGCGCCGCATCAATGTAAGGAAGCGCCGGCCAGGTCGATGTGTCCATGCCAATGGTAGTCCCTGGCATGTTATTAAGCGCGCCGATATTACCAGAAGGCATAGCCAGAAAAATCTGGGCATTCTCATATATATTGATGTTGTACGTGGTATTGGCATCTAACAACCCATCTTCACCATTGACATCATCGGCAAGGGGAATTAAAAATTCTGCCTGGTATTTTTGGGCCATTGCCGAGTACGTCATTCTGCCCAGGCCATCAGAGACACCATCATTGTCATCCGCTGCGTCGGCACGTAAATCTGCATACAGTGAGCCGTAGTCAGACATGATTAACCGATATGCCCCCTCGTTGGCGTCCCGTATATTGTTGCCATTAGTGTCGACCAGGATGTAGAGGCCATCAAAATCCATGGGTAAGCCGGCAGGATCAAATGTATTCAGGGTTGCGTCATCCCATTCAAGACCAATATAAAGATTACGGTCATCATTGGTGACGACCCACTTCAAAGTGGTGGTTGCGGCTTCTGCGCCCATACCGAGTGATGATCTCAGGCTGATGACCTGGGAGACAGGTGTAAAAGGTGTGAAATCCACTACCCCATCAATATTAAATCTTTCTGCCAACGGGGTTGGTAAGACTGGGGCTGGATCACTGCTGCTGCCACCGCCTGAACAGCTGCTAAGGAAAAAAACCAGGCTTATTAATATTAAAGTGACTCTGGGCACAGCAAGACTTCCTTTTTATAGTACTTATAGTTTAGTGGAAAATAACGGTTTTGACAGGAATTCAAAACACTGAACACCAAAAAAATACTGAACACCAGGAAAGGACAAGGGATTACAAAATTTTTGAAATATTTTTTAGCGTCTTTTAGATTTACTACGCTTGGCGTTGTGCCAGCCAAATAACATGGCGCGCACCCTTTTTGCCATGGGCGCGTACCCGTTTTTCTTCTACATCAAATCCGACCTTGAGAAGTTTCTGCAAAAAATCTTTCGCCGGGCCAGCGGACCACACCGCCAATATACCTTGGGGGGATAAGGCCTGGTAGACAGCACTCAGTCCATCCATGTGGTAGAGCCAATCATTCTGTTTACGGGTGAGCCCTTCGGGGCCGTTATCCACGTCCAGCAATATTGCATCAAAAGCGTTTCGTTCGTTGTTTATAATTTTCGCAACATCACATTCGCGAACCGTCACACGCGAGTCTTTTAAGGGATGGTCGGCAAGTTTTCCGAGCGGCCCGCTATGCCAGGCCACCACGGCCGGCACCAATTCTGCCACGACTATCTTTGCTTGATCACCAAACTTTTGTAACGCCGCTGCCAGGGTAAAGCCCATGCCCAGCCCGCCGATCAGTACGTGTGGATTTGTATTAGAGTCCAACCTGGCGCTGGTTAATTCGGCCAGGGCATCTTCAGAACCATGAATCCGGCTGTTCATGAGCTCACCACGGCCAACCAGCCGGATAGAATACTCGTCGCCCCGCTGGAATAACTGCAGCTCGCCACCATTGCCGGGCACGGTTGCGCTATCAAGTAATAACCAGGGGGTCACAGTCGTTACATTTTAACCGATCCCGCCCTTGCCTGCTTTTTTGGCTTTTTTTGCTGCCTTTTTTTCTTTTGCGGTCATAGCGGGTTGTTTCTTGTTTTCTTTTTTACTTTTTTGTTCTCTGCCCATGGGTTTGCTCCTGGCTACTTATAGCTAATATTTTTTCAGGGCTGTTATGATAACGCGATCACGTTTTAGAAGGTACCGGTTATTCAGGTAAAAACCCGGAACTATTATTTGATTCCGGGTTTAATGTCCATGAGACCCTAATCGATTTTAACAAAATTTATCATCCACCGGGTTACCAATAAACTATCGTTAGGCTGTTTTAATGAGGCCATAGCCTGTTGATATTTTTCCTCGCCGATTAGATCGTGGCGTTTAGTCATCGTATACCTTAGATACTCCGCCTGGAATTCAGGATGTCCCTGGAACGTAAGGATATGGTTGCCAACCTGGTAACTGCTTATTGGGCAATAGTCACTGCTGGCGATGAGTTGTGCCTGGTCAGGCAATTTAACCACCTGGTCCTGGTGGCTCACTAACAGGGAAAACTGTTTTTTTGAGGACTGGTTATTTTCAGCGCCCATCCACGGTTTAACCTGGTCTATATGGCTACAAGCATTTCCCACCCCCCAGCCATTTTTGTTTCTTTGGGTCAGCCCGCCCAGTGCCCGGGCGATCAGCTGGTGACCAAAACAAATACCGATTAATCGCTTACGTTGCTGATGCAAGTCAATAATGTAATCCCGGAGTTTTAATATCCATGGATCCTCTCCGTGGGCGTCGAACTTGCTGCCGGTAATCAAAAATGCATCACATTCGTCAATACTGTCAGGATAGAGCCCGTTTATTACCGGGTAATCATTAAACTGCAACTGGTTATCAACGGACAGGAATAAACGCTGGAACATTTCTGCGTAACTACCATATTTATTTTTAACAGCGGGTTCCAGGGTGGCCGTTTCAAGTATACCGATACGCACTAATTATCACCGCCTAATGATCCAATAACAGCATTTTGAAATATCTCGGCATATTGTTGTTCGCTAAATTGAATTGGGTTGCCAGCCGCACTGGCGTCTTGCACGGCCATGTGGGCAACCAATTCTTTTTTCACCAGTGCAATATTAGCTGTGATGCCAATCGCGGATAAATCATTTGGAATATTTAAATCCTGCCGCAACTTCAATAACCATTCCATAAATCCCGGGAAAGAAACATCATCCAGTTCCAGGCACCGGGCGATATAAGTAATTTTTTGTTCAATCGCCGGTTTATTTCTGATTAAAACATAAGGCATTAAAATCGCATTTAACAA
Source organism: Acidiferrobacteraceae bacterium (assembly GCA_003228915.1). Lineage (GTDB taxonomy): Bacteria > Pseudomonadota > Gammaproteobacteria > Acidiferrobacterales > SZUA-150 > SZUA-150. Next base: position 7,604 of record QIGL01000036.1, on the reverse strand, counting down.
ACCATGGTGTTTATCAAAGAGCGCGCCTAGTGGATGCGCCAATGCGTGGATAGCACCCAGACCCTTTTGAAATGCCGTGGCCCCCATTGCCGAGGCAATTAACATGTGGCTGCGGGCAACCAGGTCATTGCCGTTGTTAAACGCCACCGGCAGCCATTCTTTTATAAGGCGCAAGCCTTCCAGGGCGATGCCGTCGGCCATGGGGTGATAGGCTGTACCGCAATATGCCTCCAGGTTGTGGACAAACGCATCCAGGCCCGTCGCTGCTGTCAGGTGAGCCGGCAAACCCGCCGTTAGAGCCGGGTCGGCGATGACCACGGCTGGCATCATGTTTGGATGAAATATTATTTTTTTACTGGCCGTGTTTTCGTCAACAATGACGGAGGCACGCCCCACTTCTGAGCCGGTACCGGCAGTGGTTGGTATGGCAATCACCATCGCCATGCCATCAGGGTTGACGCGTTTCCAGTTATCGCCCACGTCTTCAAAATCCCATAAGGCATATTTTTGATTAACCATAAGCGCAATCGCCTTGCCGGCATCGAGGGCGCTACCGCCGCCAATCACAATCACGCCATCATGGTTACCTTTTTTATAAACCGCGACACCCTGGTTTACATTGGTAGCGGTAGGATTGGGTTTAACATCACTGAATACCGCCACTTTAATGCTTGCATGTTCAAGGGCCTGTAAAATTTCCTTGATAAAGGCTTGTTCCACCAGGCCCTGGTCCGTCACAAACAGGGGATGATTTATTTGTAACGCTTGACAGGTAACGGCCAGTTGGGAAATTTTACCAACACCAAAACGAATGCTTGTGGGATAATTAAAATTTGCCTGCAGGTCTTGCAGTTCGGTTATGTCAGTCCTGTTCGCCACGATACTAAACTTCCGTTCTCAAATGAAAAGATTTGGGTCGGGTTAATTGTTGATAGGCTAATACTGATAACGAACAACCCCGGCCTGATTGTTTAACCCCAACCCATGGCAAAGACGGGTCCAGGTAATCACAACGATTCAAAAATACGGTTCCGGTATTTAACCGGTCACCAATTTTTATGGCATTTTTTTCATTACTTGCCCATAGGGATGCGGTTAATCCATAGGCGCTGTCATTCATTAAGTCGATGGCCTGGTCATCACTGCTTACTTTCATGATACCAACCACGGGCCCAAAGGTTTCGTCTTTCATCACCGACATGGCGTGATCCACATCAAGTAACACTTGTGGTGCCAGGTAAGGCGTACCTGGTTTATTCGAAAATGGACCATTAGAATATTCACTACCGTCAATACAGGCCTTTGCCCCCATGGATAACGCCTGTTGTATTTGTTCGCGTACATAATCTGCCGCTTTGCTATTCACCATTGGTCCCAGGGTGGTTTTTTCGTCCAGGGGATTGCCCAGGCGTAATTGTTCGACCCGATCGATAAACTTTTCGACAAACTCATTATACAGGTGTTCATGGACATAAAGTCTTTCGATCGCACAGCAGGATTGGCCTGAATTAAAAAAGACACCATCAACCAGGTTTACAACTGCATGATTGATTGCGGCATCAGGCATCACGTAGGCCGGGTCTTTACCGCCAAGCTCCAGGCCAACGGGTTTAAATAAACCTGCTGCCGCCTGTTCAATGGCTTTACCGCCGGTGACGGAACCGGTAAAGGAGACGTAGTTTATGGCATCATTTTTAACAAGCGCTGCCGTCATGTCATGATCAAGATGTAAATACTGAAACACGTCGCCATTAAATTCAGAATGTAAATCAGGGTCCTGGGCCGCTTGCTCGAATGCCTGGTAAAAACGTTCAGCACACAATAACGTTTGTGCCGAATGTTTCAGGATCACTGTATTACCGGCCATGAGTGCCGGAATAATTGAGTTAACCGCCGTAAGATAAGGATAGTTCCAGGGTGCCAGGGTCAGGACAATACCCAGTGGCGCCCTGCGGATAAAACGTGTACTGGCAGGTTTTTTTTGGCCAGCATTATTGGCAATTTGTTGATCGGCCAGCGCTGACTCGGCGATATCAATCATGTAACGCGCCCGTTCTTCCAGGCCCCGTATTTCGCCCGGGGCTTGTGTTATCGGTCGACCCATTTGCAGCGTTATTTCCCTGGATAGCTCGTCGGTGTTCGCCACCAACCAGTCAATTGCCTTATGACAAAACTTTGCCCTTGTTGATATGTTTGTACGCTGCCATTTTTTTTGTGCCAGTATGGACTTTTTCAGGACAGTATCGACGTCGGCTAAAGTGGCCAGGTTTCTTTCAGCAATCACGGTGCCGTCTACTGGCGAGATTATATTAACTTTTTTATTCATGACCTCTGGCGTCCTGTTTTAGGGTGCCATCTCCCCTGCAAGGGGAGATGGCCAGGATGAGGGGTGGTAATGCAGATGCATAATCATTTAATTTTTTAGCGCTCACCAAATAATTTCCTTTTAAATAATTTCAAAGTAACGTTCCAGTTCCCATTGAGAAATATGCTTACGAAATTCACGTTCTTCCCATTCACGACTGGCCGCAAAGTGATCAACAAAAGCATCGCCAAAATAACCCCTGGCCACTTTGGATTTTTTAAATTGCTGGGCGGCGTCCCATAAAGTTTCAGGCAGCTTCAGGTGATCGGGAAATTCCTGGTCATAAGCGCTGCCTGTTACCATCGAGTCAATTTTCGCTTTATTTTCAATTCCCCACAGGCCTGAAGCTATTACTGCAGCCAAAATAACATAAGGATTGGCATCGGCAGCGGCAATTCTATATTCCAGTCTTTGTGATGCTTCACTGCCGGGAATAATCCTAATCGCGCTGGTGCGGTTGTCGACTCCTACGCTGGCTTCCGTTGGCGCCCAGAATCCCGGAATCAATCGGCGATAGGAGTTTATTGTCGGTGCAATCATGGCCAGAAATTCTGGCATAAGTTTTTGCTGGCCGGCAACAAAGTATCCCATGGTCTCGCTCATATTGTCTGGTTGGCTGGCATCATAAAATAATGCATGGCCTTTCTTGTCCTTCACTGACAAATGAATATGGCCACTTTGCCCCGGATAGTCAGGCGACCATTTGGCCATGAAGGTAGCCATTTTATTTTGTTTTTGAAGTAAAATTTTTATGAACGTTTTAAACAGTGCGGCTTTGTCTGCAGACTCAAGGGCGTCACCATAAGCTATAGCCGCTTCCAGTACACCGGGCCCGGTCTCCTCATGCAAGGCTTCCAGGCGGAAATCCATATCTTCGGATAATTTTAAAATACTGTGATAGGTTTCAGACTCCGCGCTATTGCGTATCACCGAGTACCCAAATTCCGAAGGCGTCATCGGTTGTATGTCCTGGTATTTTTTTTCGCGAATACTATGGGGAGTCTCATTAAATAAAAAAAACTCGTATTCGAAACCCGAGAAAATATCCAGGCCCATTTTTTTTGCCTTATCAATTACCCGGCGTAAAGTTGCACGCGGACAAATTAACTCGGCCTGCCCTGAGAACTCACAGAGAAAAAATAACATGTTGTCTTCTAATGGCAGTTCCCGACAACTTGCTGGCAGTATCCGAACATGGGCATCCGGGTAACCGGTGTGCCAGCCGGTGTAACTGGCATTATCATAAAGCTGGTCTTTTACATCCCAGCCCAGCACCACGTCACAGAAGCCAAACCCCTTGTCCAGCGCAGACAGAAATTTTTCCCGGGACATGTACTTACCGCGCATGACCCCGTCCATATCAAACAGGCCGACCTTGACGTAGCTATGGCCGCTCTGCTCGACAATTTCACGCGCCTGCGTGGTGTTTTTCACACTCCTGGGATCCATGCCCGCGCCCATAGGTTATCCTTATTTTGTGGGATTACCCTGAGTTTAGCCCTAAATGATAAAGTTTGTAGCGTATGTTTGGGACCTTTCGGCAATGTTGCGATCATCATTGGTGACGACCCATTTTAAAGTTGTCGTGCTAGCAACGGCACCTGTGCCCAGGATAGTTTAGTAGAGATCACTCGTTTTGACAGGAACTCCAAACGCTTAACGCTATGAAAGGACAACATACTGCGAAATTTTTGAATAAGAAATGCCGTGGCGTTAAAAATAATGAGGTAAAAACCCGGATCCACTAATTGAATCCGGGCCTAAGGTGGTAAAATGTTTTTACGAAATAACTTGCTGCCTACCCCGCCCTCACCTGGGATATATTTTTATAACACCCGGGAAAAAAGGCAATTTTCCCATTGACATATTCAGCTTAGTGCCAAACTTTTGACCGAATTTCTGAACAAGTGTGACCAGGCGTCGTGTCGGTGGTTGTGATTTTCCGCTTCGCCCATTAGTAGCGCTAAGTGTAAAATAGGCAATTTGCTTCTTTTTTTTGTCTTTAACTGTGACCCTGGCATCGATTTCATCCCTGCCGCTCATACCAAAAAAACCGGAAGCACCGGAGCGTAAACGAAAGCCGGTGATAACAATCTCGGTTCGGGCACCAGCTGGCAAACCTTCCAGGTAGCCCGTGAGTTCACTCTCAAGTCGACTCAGCACTTTATAATCCTTAATGACCTCTACTTTTTCCGAGGCCGCTTTTATATCTTTAGATACCGTAATCTTGAGCCGTTTGCTTGTTATAGACAGGCCATCTTTGGCTGCCATAACCGGCATGGATAAAAATAGAACTAAGAATGATATGGCAATACCCCAGGAAATTTTCATGACTGCGCCTCCGCTGTAGAATTAAAAACCAGTAACCAGTTGTTGAATTCTAACTTGGTTCATCCACCAAAACCCGGTGCCAGTTCACAGTACTCCAACCCGGGAACCCTGGCAGTGATTTATGTCATTAGAAAATTCTATGACGGATGGATCTTAACGGCACTATAGATGCCTTGAATTACAGACTTTGTGTGCTGGCGCAACCTGAATTCAACATAGATTAAGGTGCCAATATCACTTTAAAAAGTTATTGATAGGTACATTATTTCCTTATCAAGGAGGTGCATCATGATGAGGCGATTGTATTTTCTTTTTCATTCAGAAGCCGAGGCCCAGGCCGCGGCGTCTACCTTAACCACAGCAAATATTCCCACAAGATTCATGCACGCCCTGGCGCGCGAGGGTTTAAACCTGGGCGTTTTGCCACAGGCCAGTCTTAACCAGCAACGTGATTTACGGGCTCACCTGGCGCGTTTTTTCTGGAACAGGGATTTGCTGATTTTTGGTCTGGCATTGATGGGTTTAATTATTGCGCTAATGCTGGGGGCCTGGATCTGGGCCACGCTGGCGTTCGCCCTGATGATTGTTACCTATAACTATTGACGCCTTTTACGCCATGAATATACCAGAACACAGCCTGTCAGAATTCAGGGCTGAATTGAGTCATGGCGAAATCCTGCTCATGGTCGACGTACCTAAAAAATGCCTGCATGAAATCGAGACGTTAATACACCATAAACATTCAGCTGCTGATTGTGAAGGGAGTAGCTGGACACTGGATTTAATGGGGATATAGGCCACGACTAATCAGTATTAATAATTACTGCGGCCGTTTTTGGTCTGTAATAATACAACCATTTAAAAAAGCGCTCCATATAGGGGCGCTTTTTTATGAGTATATTGTTCTGGCATCTGAGCATAGACTCAATTTATTTCGTTATTTTTCTGATCCAGGTCATTTTCAAACAGCCCCGTCTATGTATAATGGAAGTCGATAGTCAGTCTCCAAATAACCAATAATAAGGACGGTCGGACGACATGATTAAAAAAGCCTGGGATTTTCTTCGTACACCGACTGCGCGATATTCTGTGGGTGCAGTCTTATTTTTCGGTTTTTTTGCCGGCATCATATTCTGGGGTGGTTTTAATACTGTCGTCGAAGCAACCAACACCGAAACCTTCTGCATCTCCTGTCATGAAATGAGGGACAATGTCTACCAGGAATACAAAGAGACCATACACTATTCCAACCGTACCGGTGTCCGGGCCATCTGTAGTGATTGTCACGTACCCAAATCCTGGGTACATAAAATGGCACGAAAAATTCAGGCAACCAATGAGCTGTATCACAAGATAGTGGGCACCATCGATACACCGGAGAAATTTGAAGCCAATCGCCTGGAAATGGCCCAACGTGTCTGGAAGGTGATGAAAGATACCGATTCCCGGGAATGTCGTAATTGCCATAATTTCGAATATATGGATCTGGAAGAACAGGACAAGAGCGCGCGTAAAAAACACGTACGTTCTGTCGAGGAAGGCAAGACTTGCATTGATTGTCATCAGGGCATTGCCCACGAATTACCAGATGAAGAAGAGGTAGTGGAAAATGAAGAGGTTGAAGAAAAAAACGAAGAAAAAGAAGTAGAGAAGGAAGAAAGAAAATCTTAACCTGTGAAATTTCGTGAGCTCTATTTATTGATGAGGAGGTTACTATGAATCGACGTCAAAATTACAAATCTGTTATTTCTTTGTTAATTACGACCTATCTACTGGTATTTAGTGGTAGCCTGGTTTATGCCGCTGATATTAACAAACTGGTAAAAGTCTGCGCAGACTGTCACGGAGAAAATGGCAATTCTAAAATAATCAACAGTCCCAGTATTGCCGGCATGTCTACCGAGTACTTTATGGAATCAATGCAGGACTATACGAAGAGCAGCCGGCCGGTCGAAAAACTGAAAAACAAGAAAAAAACCATGAAAGATGTGGTCAAAAAATTATCTGATGCAGACAAGGTGGCACTGGCTGATTATTATTCCAGGCAAAAATTCATACCCTACAAACAGAATTTTGACGCTGCCAAGGCCAAGGCTGGGAAAAAAGTGCACCGAAAATACTGTGACAAGTGCCATACGGACGGCGGCGCCTCTGCTGATGATGATGCCGGAATTCTCGCGGGTCAACCCAGCGGTTATTTGAAATACACCCTCGGCAACTATGCCAGTGGTAAACGTGAAATGGGCGAAAAAATGGGCAAGAAGTTCAAAAAAATGCAAAAAAAGAAAGGCGACGCCGTTATTGATGACCTGGTTCACTATTACGCCAGTCAACAATAAACTTTTACACTTCAATAAATAAGTAAAAAGCCGGCATGCCGGCTTTTTACTGGTTAAGACCCGGAATTCTCTAAAACCGGTACTTCAGGCTGGCCCAAATGACACCGATTTTGTAGGAGGGTGAAATTTCACCCAGGGTAAGCACATTGGGGTTGGTATTGATTGCAACATTATCAACCTGCCAGTTTTCTTCTTTGTATTGCTCATACAAGTAACTCACATTCACAATCATTTTCTCATTCACATTATAATCGGCATAAATTTTTACTGCGTCGCGGGTAGTGACTAAATCAGGGAAAGGCGCCTGGTTTTCGATTTCATACTTACCCGTTGACTCCGTATGCACATAGTCCAGGCCAATTAACAATACTTCCTCAATGACCTGGTAATTACTACCAAGACCGGCAGTCATAACGCTGGTGTCATTTATACCAGTCCAGTCGGGTGTGCTAACAGCCTGGCTGCTTGCCTGTTCTGATTGGTAACGGGTGTTTTGGGCATAAATCGTCACCGATATAGCCTCATTTATCATGTACTGTGCATCAAGGCCGATGCCTGTTTCACTGAGG
>QIGL01000020.1 GCA_003228915.1 Acidiferrobacteraceae bacterium | reverse complement strand
CCTGATTCGTTTGATTATGAATATGTTGGCACCGGAGAAAACGGGCAGCGATGGATAGATTGCACGAGCTGGCAATTGTTTTATTTGAGAAAGTAAAAAAGGTCTAACAATCCAAAACCCATTACTCCACTCAGCGATCACTGATGGGGCAAAATAGAAAAATATTACAGTACTGAACTAAATGTAAGTGATTTATATCCATTCAAATTATTTTATAAATTACGCTATCATGACTCCCAAACCCCAATCAAAGGCAGACAAAATATGACTAATCTTAATAATTCCGAATTAAAAGAACGTGAACGCAATAACTGGTCATCGGCTGCCGCGGGCTGGCGACGGCGTGATGAGCTGTTACGCAAGGGTGCAGCACCGGTCACTGAGCGCATGCTTGAACTATCGGGAATAAGTGTTGGCTCACACCTGCTTGATATCGCCTCGGGTACGGGGGAGCCGTCAATCACGGCGGCCCAAATTGTCGGCAAAACCGGCAGTGTACTGGGCACCGACCTGGTTGATGAAATGCTCGCCGTTGCCCGTGACAAAGCCGTACAAGCGGCGCTTGATAATATCGAGTTTCGTTGTCTTGATGCCGAAACCCTGGACTTTGATGTCGATTCGTTTGATGCGGTAACCATTCGCTGGGGCCTGATGTTTATGCCCGAGCCCCAGGCCTGCCTGACTGCCGCCCACAAGGCACTGAAACAGGGAGGCCGCATCAGCCTGGCCTGCTGGGCAGCGCCGGAGAAGAACCCTTTTGTGGGTGTCCTGCTCAAGACCTTGAGCAAGTACATGGATGTGCCCACTCCCCCGCCCGGCACTCCTGGCATATTTGCCTTTGCTGACCCGACCCGACTTGAGGACGTGATGGCGGTATCGGGCTTTAAAAATATAAAACTTGAAGAAATGGCCATAGATGTGGTCGAGGTCGAAGATGGACGCGCCTACTGGGAGACAATTTCAGATTTGGCAGCACCGGTGATGGCGCTTGTTGATCAACTGGATAAATCGGCCCGTGCAAATTATGTCAATGAAGTCATCAGCGCCGCCGATGCAATGAAGCAAGGCGCAACCCTGCGCATGAAGGGTGTCACCTGGATCGCCAGCGCTGATAAATAAATTAAACACATGAAGACTGCCACTCATGAAATTCCAAATAAAAAATTCAGTCATTCCCGCGGACGACTGCATGGACGCAGGAGGTAGAGCGACGCAGGAAGCCAAAGCCAAAGCGGGAATCCACTAAGTAACTGATAAGCTGATCATTAAAATACCTGGATTCCCGCTTCCGCGGGAATGACTAACTTGTAAGTTAGCAGTGGATTTACCCGGTTTAAGCTTGCACGGTTTAACAGGAAATGGATCGGGTACCTGGTCTGTAAAAGTAAGCGGAAATTGGCGTGTCACCTTTGTTTTTGAAGGCGAAGATGTAAACGTTGTTGATTATGAAGACTACCACTAAGGTGAAACTATTATGTTGATGCACAACCCTCCTCACCCAAGCGAAATCATAAGAGAACTATGTATAGAGCCTTTGGAATTAACCGTTACTGATGCCGCAAAGGCGCTGGGTGTTAGCCGCAATACTTTGTCCAAGGTATTAAACGGCCATGCAAACGTCAGTCCCGAAATGGCCATCCGATTATTTGTTTCAATATGATCTATGGCTGGCAGAAAAGGAAAGAAAAAAAATAAAAGTTAGAAAACTGGTAGCATAGTGGAATGGCACTTGTAGTCATACCGCGAACGACTGCATAGACGCAGAATGCCGAAGCCGGTATCCAGAATGTACAAAGTTTTAAATCTCTGGATTCCGGGTCTTCACTTTGTTTCGCCCGGAATGACAGTGCTTTTTGCTTAAGTCAGTGCCATTCGTGGCATAGTATTGTCTTTATGACTTCTTTTCAGTCAAAAAGAATCGACTCAAACGGGTAAAACTCCGTCCCATAAAACGTGCAAACTTGCCAATGGGATGATTTTTGTCCAGCTCCAGGTTCTTTTTTTCATCATCAGTGAGTTGATCGGGCAGTAAACGTTTTTTCATCCTGGCCACGGCGATCTGGTCGGCGATACAAAACTTGTTAAATACCCAGCGCCAGGGCAGGTTCCAGTTACTGCGGGCCACGTAAGCAACAAAATCTACAAAATAAGGCTGGCCGCTGGCAGTAATAATAGTATTGCCGCCACTGCGTAAATCACAATGGGCGACACCACGTGCGTGGATCTCGTCTACCAGTTTGTATATTCGGCTAAAGACTTCCGGGTCAACCTGGCCGGTATTTTTTAGCTCCTTGGTGGTCGGCCCTTCAATATAATCCATGAGTACTGCCTGCCGTCCCAGGGTATTAATCAGCTGTGGCACCCCGGGCAAGCCCTTGAGCATACGCAGGGCCCTGGCCTCACGATAGGCCAGCAGCGGCCCCACTAACCGGCGGAACCAGGGGTCAGACTGTGTGTAATCCTTGAGTATGGCCTTCTTGCCGTCATAGGTGATAAGCACTACCTCAGGTCGTGTGCCACGGCCTTCACGAAAAACCTTGCTACGATACTTCCGTAACTCAGCCAGGTTTAATTGTTCAATAGTTAATTTATTCTTCACAGGTATCATGTTTATCAGATAATCACTATTACTGAAAGAATATGGCGTATGAAGGGCCGGGAAACAAGCTGGCCCAGGAACTAATTAGTTATAATCAGGAATAAATGCTTGTCAGGATGGGAAAAAATCGATCGGGTAAGTCACCTTGACCGTATCGACATTTTTTTTGCTGAACCGAAACATTTTGATGCGAGCAGCGAGTTTCCTGGTCAGGGTTTTGGAGTCCAGCTCAGACGAGATAATACGAACTGCCGTGACCTGGCCGGAAGGCAGGATGGTCAGCTCGAGCACAACCTTTCCCTGGAGTGTCGGGTCTTTTCTCAGGGCCCGGTTATAGATACTGTAAATAGCGCTTTTATTTTGATCAAATACCAGCCTGATTTCTTCTACTGGCCTGCTGGCGCGGCCACTACGGCCACGCTGGGTGGATCCGCCGCCGCCCACGGCAATAGTACTATCAACCTGGGTGGTGGTTCGGCGCGCCAGACTGCCACCACCGGTGTCACGACTGAGATTCGACGTGTTAATACCGCCACTACTGGAATCGGCCCGGGCCGTAATGATTGAACGTTGCGTCCGTTTCTTGCCTTTGCTCTTGTTCAGGCTGCTACTCGTTAAATTTTTGGTTAACGAAACATCGCGCAAAGATGCCAGGTCCTGGCTAAATGCCAACAAACCAGAGCTCTGTGCCTTTTTCCTGGCTCGGGCTGTATCTTTTTTAGGCTTGGCTTTTTTCTTGGGTTTGGCCTTGGCCTTGGCTTTTTTCTTTTTTGCTATTTTTTTTACAATAGCCGGCTTGGGCTGTTTTTTTCTTTCAAGAATCAGTTTTGCCAATTGTGGCGGGATATCCCTGGCCTTGTCTTTATCGATTTCTGGTGTCGGCAAGAATGGTATGGCAATTGCAAATACAAGAAAAGATAAAGTAACGACACGTCTAATTTTTCGCAGGCGCTCATCTTCCTCCTCCATGGACATCCAGGGTAATTCGGGCACCGCGGTGTTATATACAAAAGTAGACATTTTATAAATCAGCCTTTTGCATTACGGCCAGGGAGATACGCCCATAGTGCGACTGGGCGCTGGTCACCATGATTTTTTTAAGCAACAAAAATGGTATTTTCTTGTCGCCCATAATAGTAATTTCGCCGTTAAATACCTTGATACTTTTTCTTTTTGCCATGGCGTGCCGGGCATGGATATCCAGTTCTTTTTTCAGTGGGCCAATAATTAGTGAATTGCTTCGTTTTATGCTTGCGATAGAAACCACTTTTCGGCCCTGGACAATAATGTCCTTGTTGCTGACAACTATGACAATGGTTTCTTTGGGGAGTTTTTCAGCAATTGACTCGGGCAGCTTAACCGACTTGGTGTTTGGCAAGGTTTGTACGTCTGACGAATTCACCAACAAAAAGAACACCAGGATGGTAAAAATATCCATCAATGAAACCATGTTAAAACCCGTAAAGGCTTTTTTTCTCTTGTGGTGACGCTCCATACGTCTTGCCCGTCGTGACATTTTCATCTTTTTCGCCTACTCCTGCTCCTGCTTTGGCCGGGCACATCACCAATCGATATATCAGTGAATAATTCTGCTTTTTCTGCGCTGCCATACTGGATAACAGTCGCGACCCGCACTTTATCCATCACTTGAACCAGGGTCTCGTATGAGGTATCAGACCTGGCGAGAATCATGGCATCCTTTTTATTTGGATATTGTTGTTTTATCAGTTGTAGTACCTTGGATAATCGATTGTAGTTATAACCGTCTTTGGTATTTTTAATTCTTTTAATAATACCGCGACTGCCATTAGTGATATCAATCCTGTTCTTGTAGATCCTGATTTCCAACTGCAACTTTTGTTTTTTTTGCTTGGCACTACTTGCCTTTGTTGGCGTAGGTAAATTAAGGTCAAGAACCGCAACCCGTGAAAATACCGCTGTAATCAACAGGAACGGTACCAATACAACCATCAAGTTCATGAAGGCTGTAATATTCAGCTCAGCTGGTTCTGTACACTGTCTTCTGAGGCGCTTGCGCATTATTTAATGCTCTATGCTTTGATGTTCATGGAGTTCAACAAGCGCACTGCAGCCATTTCCAGGCTATCAACCAGCTCTGTTGTTTTGGCTTGCAACACCGTATATATAAGCAACAAGGGTATCGCTGCCATGAGCCCAAACGCCGTGGTATTCATCGCCACCGAAATACTGGCAGATAATAAATCGGCTTTATCTGCCGGGTTGGCATTGGATACCGCAGTAAACGCGTTAATCAGGCCCATAATTGTGCCTAATAAACCTAACAGGGTCGCCAGGTTGGCATAGGTTGCCAGGTAATGGGTTCGCTTTTCAAGGCGCGGTATGACTTCCATGAGACCTTCTTCCATCGCGGTCTCAATATCATCACGATGGCGTGCGGTCGTGGCGCGGGCAATGCCATAATTCAAAATCTTTGCCATCGCTGACTTTGATTTTGATGTCATCGCCATAGCTTGTGGCAACTTACCTTTTTGAATTAATGGCATAAGGTCATTCCACATACGGCGACTGCTGGTCTTGGCGACAGTCAAATATAAATATCGTTCGACAGCGATAATAATGCCAATCCCGAATACAATCATAATGGGATACATGAATACCCCGCCTTCCTGAAAAAATCTCACTACTGATGCATAAAATTCCATAATCGGACTCCTCAAATCATCCGGATATCATTAAAACTAAAATATAAAAAAATTAACTTATTAAACACTATCTAATACTAGACAAATTTATTTCTTACTCAATGCTTTATGGTACTCAACTTGTCTTTTAAATACTTCACGATCTAGTGGTGCCAGTACTTCATCCAGTAAACTTTCGACTGGCCGGCCGACCAGGTCGCCAACCGGTGCCTTTTTCCAGGGTACAATATAAAGAACTTTAGGCAGCTCCCTGTTACCCGTAATGGACGTACCTTCCAGGTTTACCCTGTCCTCGGCACGTAGCACAGAAGCGATACCGAGCATGATAATTACCGGTAATAGCAGCCGAATTAAGAATTTCCTGTCAGCGTTGGGCAACTTTTTCATTTCGCTTTATCCTCAATTTAAGATCAACGATCCATTTGTGTACTAACTTATCGTTTTTTACAAGCTCCTGGTATCTATTATAGTGCTTGAGTGCCTTGCTGTTCCTGCGCATGTAAATATCATAAAGAATTCCCAAGTTCAGGTGGGCAAAGGCAAATTCAGAATCAATAGAGAGCGCTTTTTTGTATGCTTCTGCTGATTTTTCAAACTTGCCAGTACGCCTGTAGAACACACCAAGTTCGTTATAGATTCCCGGGTTTGCAGAATTAATCGAGATTGCTTCTGTAAATGCTGACTCAGCTTTTTTGTACTGGCCTTTGCGTGTATAAATAATGGCCATATTAGCCTTTGGTCCGGCAAACTTGGGGTATTTTACCGATAAGGTCTTAAATTTTTTCAGGGCAGACGTGTAGTTCCTTTTTTTCATGGTCGCCAATGCACTTTTATACTGCGACTGGGCAGCAGGACTAACTGGGCCCTTTGGCGCAGAATATCCCGAGCTCTTGCCAGTGCTGGCACAACCTGCCAGGAACAAGACCGATGCAATAGCAGCAATTGAGAAAATTCTAGTGAATGTCATTGATCGCCCTCACTGTTTTCTCTGATTTGGCGTACTGGATGGGACGAAGTTTTCTCAAGCTGGCATAACTTCGCTTGATCCATATATCGTAAATACCGGCAGCGGCACGTTTTGTGTTGTTCTCGTGAATCTCAAATGCCTTCTCTTCAAATGGAAAGGCTTGTTCTTCCAGGAGAATATCATATTGCTCAATTTCTTCTTTTGACAGACCTTTGGGTCGCTGAGATTTTATTAAATCAGTGCTTAGCGTTTGATATATCATAGCAATTCGAAACGTTGCAGCTGTGGCAACATCTGCGACCCCGTAATCGGCGGCCCTGGAATATGCCTTAATGGCCTCCTGCATACGCTGTTTCTTTTTCGCCAGGCTCTTTTTAAGCGGTCTGACCAGCTTAATTTTTGCGAAGGCCTTGTAATAGGGCTCAGACAAAGTAAAGGTAGCGGTCGCTGCTAAAAATTTGGTGCGGTCTGTCCTGGCATTGCGGCCAGCACTGTCAGCCCGTATTACCTCTTTCAGCCAATAGGCATAATTCCTGGCATCCCGTTGTTTTCGATAAAGGTCGGCAAGCGCCTGGCGAGCCTCGACTGCCGGTTCAAACGGACTAGGATACTTTTTCACATAATCTTTATAGGCCTTGATCGCTTTGCTGTTTTTGCCTGATTTTTTGTATAACTCTGCGGCTTGCAAACTGGCTTCCCGACGCACATCAGGATTGGTGGAACTAATGGCCAGTGCTGCGAATTGCGCCGCTGCGCGACTGGACTGGCCAGTTTCCATATATATAGATGCCAGTTTTTCTACTACCTGACCCTGTAGTTTATGGTTCGGGTAACGACGTTGAAATGAATCCAGGACAATAGCGGCCTTTTTCCAGTCCTTGAGTTTAACCAGTCCGGCTGCAGCATCGAATTCAGCCGTGGCACGAATAGGTGATGACGGTACAACTTTGCCAACTCGCAGGAAATGACCAACGGCAACTCGCGTATTACCCATCGACCGTTGTTGCTCACCCTGTTTATAGATAGATGAAGCCAGGCGCGTCATGATCTCAGGGCGTTTTTTATCCTTTTTACTGGTAAGGCGTAATATTTGACGGTAACCATTTTCTGCCCGCTCGAAATCTCCCCGCTCAAAACTTGCGTGGGCAATGACCGTCCATGCAACTTTTCTGTATTTTGCAGGCGATCTTGGTTTCATGGTGACAACACGATTAGCAAGTACAATTGCCCTGTCCGGGTTATGCATGGCAAACAACTCTTCTGTTGCTTTTGTTAAAACACTGGCTACTTTTTTACTTTCGGGAAATGTGCCCGCGTACTGTATTGAGCTATCGACAAATTGCTGTTTGATGGAAAGTCGAGCACCGGTTGATTTTGCCAGGGCCTCTTGTTTTTTATATGCCAGCAATACTGCATAACCAGCTTCCCGGCTACGCTTGTGCTGCGGATAAACATAGGCAGTTTTTTTGTATTCTGTGACCGCCGCCTGATATTGACCGCTTTCGTACAAGGATTCAGCCAGCAAAAAATTAATGCCGGCAGTGCCTTTATCATTGGGGAATGATTCAATACGGACATGATACCAATGCGCCGCTTTAGCGTAATGTTGACGACTGCGTTTCTTTTGAGCCTGGTGATGATGGTAGCTGGCCAAATCTTTCAAGTGCTTCTGAACATGGGGTCGTAACCTGGCCCGGCCTGCATCATCTGTAGAATTCCAGTAATCACTCTGAACACCAAAAAGCGTAACAAATTGTTCCTTGGTCTCCAGCACCCTGGAAGCAAACTTGCCTTGCTGGTAGGCCTTAATCATTTTCAGGTATGAATTTGGTGCCTGCTCATGATCGGGATAGCGCTTAACAAATGAGGCATAGGTTTGCGCCGCATCCCTGACACGTTCTTGTTTGAGATAAAGTTCAGCAAGTTTTTGATACATCATATACTCATAGGCACGGTTACCTATTTTTCTATAATGATCGGCCATAGCCTGAGCACCATTGATATAACTGAAACTCAGGGTCATCACCCGCATGCTGTCATCAAGCATTTCGCGGTCACCCCTGGACATAGACCTGATTGCATCCTGGACATTTAGGTAGGTTTTACCTGCCAGTTTTCGGTCAAGTACGTCCGAGAATGTTTTAACAGTTGCCTTGTATTTGGCCTGTTTAAATTGAGACCAGCCAGTCATAAACAGGGCACGTTCGTAAAAAAATGATCCTGAACCGAACTGGACAACTGCAAGATAAGCAATCTCTGCATCCCGGTATTTTTTGCGGACAAAAAACAATTCACCTCGACGAAACTGGGCCTCATCAAGGAATTGGGTATTGGGATATTTCGTAACAAGTTTGCTCAGGGTCTTTAATGCGCTACGGGGTTTGCCTGCTTGTTCATAGGCCTTGGCCAACTGGTACATGACACGATCGTTTCCAGGATAGTAAGGATAAGCCTTTAACAGCCCCGTGTATAACTTGATTGCACTTTTATAGTTTGCAGGTTTAGCTAATCCATCATCAAGCGCTCTCGCTTTGCCTGCTTCTTTTTTTACTTTTTTCTTGTGCGCCCTCTCGGCAAAATCATCATCCCGGGCTTCGATTTCAAGATCGGCCAGGCGCCTCATGGCCTCGGCCCGCAATGGATAATCTGGTTGTTTAGCGAGGAACTTACGGTAACTGTCTATCGCTTTTTCGCGCGAAACTTCTTTTTTTGAATCTACTTTAATATCAATTGTTCGCCCTTCCAGGCTTGCAATTGTGTCGGACTCACCTGTCCTGCCAGATTGCGATGCACAACCTGATATAAACACTACACCGGTGATTAAAAATATTCGTAATAACATTTACTGGTACCGCATCATTATTTTGCCTGGATGTCTTTATCAAGGATCTGGACAATACCGAACCTTGCCTGGGTTAAATAAGTACCAAGTCGTTGTTGTTGTTGTTGTAATCCTCTGATCGCCAGTTTCTCTATATACCTTGCCTGGGCATTCGCGAGCGTGGATGATCTTGCACGCAACTGGCCAATAGCCTGTTTATATCTCCTGAGCCTTGAATAATAGCCATCAAAACTCGCTGGCGCCTGTTTTTTAGCTTTCACAACTACTGATTTGGCCCGGTTTGAATCAGCGATTACTTTATCCAGCTCTTTAAGGGCCGCTTTTGCACTCCACAGTCTTTTTACATACTGGGTCTCTAATCTCCATGCAAGCGCACCTTTCAGTATTCTCATCTTGTTTTTTAGATCATCGACATTATCTGCTTTACTGGCATGTTTAATTTTATTATTTAGTGCGTTTATTTTTCCAATAAGCTTATGTTCTTTTTCATTGACTAACGCCCATATATCTTTAGTTTTTTCAATACGTTTAATTTCCTTGGCCAGAACATTGCGTCGATTCTGAATAGAACCACTTTCTAACTTCCTGAAGTTCCTTAATAAATAGGGTAAACGTGACTCATACCCCTCTTTCCTGGCTGCAACCATCCAGTTATAGGCCGATAAATCCTTTTCCTGTTTTTTTAGATGTTGTTGTAAAAAACGAACATCACGATAATTTTTCAGTGCTTCCTGAAATGCGTGGCCACTCATCAGGTTGACCAAATAACGACTCTCTGATGATTTTGGCAGTTTATTCAATGCATAGAACCAGCCCTTTTCATTGCTGGCGTCAAGCTCCCGGATATTTTTTATTAACTTGCCTGACCTGATAGCCTGCATTGAGTAATTCAGGCGTTGTTGTTCCGCTTCATATATTGCAATTGCTTCACGGTAATGTTTCTTGGCCTGCTCACTTGCGCCCAAACTGGCCAGTGAATAAGGTACGGCTAGTAACGATTCCTGTACTGCAGAATCAATCACGTCTCTTTTTTGTAGCTCGGTCCAGTAAACAAGTGCTTTTTTATATTCCTTCCTGGAAGAATACGCCCAACCCGTTCCAAGCAATGCCTTGTTAGCCAGCAACCCGTCAAGACGAACGTCACTTAAAAAAGACAGGGCTTCATCTGGTTTATTTTCTTTCAGAAAATTATATCCTAACGCAGTGTTGGCCTTGTCGCGCAGGGATCTCATCTCTTCTGTTTTCGCCTTCATATCGCCAATAGACGCTAATAGCGCTATGCCGCGTTTCTGCTGGCCAAGACGAATCAGGGCAATACCCATATTGTACTTTCCATAGATAGACCAGGCCGTTTCGTTATCTATATTTTTCAGAATTTTGACTGCTTTTTTATATTCGCCTTTTGACATTAAAATATTTGCCAGTAACACGGCATGTTCTTCCTGGAGGTTAGCGGGCAATGCTTTACCGACGGATTGCAGTGACACTTCGGCTTTATCTGTATAGCCACGCTGGTACCTGATTTTACCAAGATAAAATAACGCGCGATCTCGAATTTTTGGTGTAACTGTTTCTTTGTTCAGCAGGCGATCAAACGTTTTTGTTGCCTTGTTGTGCATGCCGTAAGACAGGTACATACCACCCAATAAAAGCTCGGCTTCTTCTTTGTGAGCGCCCAGCCTGCCCATACGCCTGCCTGCCAGCAGTCTTGTAATTGCAGAGAAGTATTGTTGATTTGAATAATAGTAAAGGGCATCACCATAAAATGGATCTTTGGTCAGCCGCCATTCATGATCATTGTCTTTTGCCTGGGCGCCGGTAACCACCGTCATTCCCGTTAAAAGAATAATCAGTATTTTTATCGGCATGCGCACTTTAATAATCAATCTGCTGGTCATATCCGGCTTCCTTGCTTCCACTAATTACTGCCAAACCTTGACATCAAACTTGGGTTGTTTCTTGCCCTGGACATCAAGTATTCTTAATTCAATATATTTTGGGTCTGCTTTTTTTGTAAAATTTATATTGGTTCCGAGGCGATAATCACGGCCCTTTGGCCCTTTACCCCGTACGAATGCAACTAACTCGTGTTTGCCTGATCGAAAATTACCAACATATAATCTCTGGACGCCACCTTTTTCCAGGGACTCTATCTCACGCTTGGTATACAAATAATTAGTGACCACCTTTTTGTCAATCTTTAGCTGTACTGAATCCAGCTTAAAAAATTTCCCCACATCCAGCGATAAAAATACTGCGACCTGGGTATTGGCAGGAAAGAGCAGCTCTTCTTCTAACGTAAATAATTCCTGGTTGAGCTGTAAAACTTCATGCTTCAGGTTTTGCACCCTTGAATCGAGGCTTTTGAATTCAGAATTTTTCGCTGCCTGGGCAAATGAATATAAAGAAATGCCTAAAACAAGAACGACTGCTGCGGTTATAAATTTTTTCATAGCTATTTTCCTTGTTTACTGCCTTGAACTGCTTGCAGATAAAAAATATGTATTAAAAAATACGTGTTCATATAAATATCGAACCTTAGTACCAAAGTGATAAAAATGCTTCTATAACAACTGCATTAAATGAATAGGGCTTCAGGTAAGTACTTTCATTAACCCTTAAATCTGTAAAATTATCATAATCAAACTGTAAATATTCGACGCTCAGGTTTGCAGAACTCTTGTCGAGAAAATACCAGTCTTCCAGAAATTTGTAAGAAACAGACGCGCCCACCCCATAGCTTTTAAATTTACTTAACTCTTTATCCCTGGCCATATATCTTTGGGGGCTGACAAATGAATCTTCATAAAACGTTGCTTTTCCCTGGTTATAAAATCTAACATGCGTATCTATTATCCATGACTGAGACCCCAAATACTGGCTATAGCCAAGTTCAATATTTTGCGCAGTTATACCCCAGGTATCTGTAAAATATCGAACACTTCCTGATATAGTTCCTTTTATAGGTAAGTACTGTTTGCCAGTTACGGAAACCGCTTGACTACGACGAGTTTCCGGGTACACCTCGGGCACGGTCGCAGAATTAATAGTGAGTGGATTACCGCCATCAATCCTGGCACTACGGTAGGGGTTATTTAAAAAACCCTGGTCAGATATAGCCTCGTAAGACCCACTAAGAATAAAACTCTTTGTTAATACCTGGCTGATACCAAGCGTAAACTGGTCCCGGGCAACATCCTCTTCAAAAGTCAGGTCAGTTACCATAGTTATGATATCCTGACCATGGGCATAACCCATGCTGACTGTAGTCAGGCCGCCGAATACTTCTTGCGCAACCCCGAAATTAAAAGTACTGGCATTATAATCATTCTCGTCACTCTTGGTGAAGCCAGCGTTAAAGAGCGTACTTTCATAAAGGTAGTCCACACCGGTTGAAAATTCTTCACGGAATTCATTATATTTACTGGCAGTCGTAACCACATCGATTGATGCAGAGGTAATATTATCTACATAATAATTGACTCGTACCGAAACGGTATCAGCAAAACTCTTTCTGACAAGTAGCGCCGGGCCATTGACCGTTAGACCGCCGCCTTCATAATTATGAACCATCAAATCAGTCCTGTCTTCCGGCAGTACGGCAGCATAGCTTTCTGAAACCAGAAAACTCAAAGTACTGGCCGTTATCAGACAGGCTGATACAAATAGCGAAAATAATTGTTTCAATCTAATCATGGTATTAGTTGCAACCACAACCTCCGCCTTGGCTGATTCCGGCGCCACGGGCACCTTCTCTCGTGTCATAAACATGTTGCCTGTAGTTATCAGCAACAGGGTCCCGGGACAGGCTCATGATAGGATCGGCCAATATCTCTCTTTCGTAGGGTTTAACCCACGGCTCGATCCCACACGCGCTTAGAAATATAAAACTAATTATTATTAGACTCAGCCTGGCCATTTTATTTTCCCAATAGTTTAGTAATTTGTGCGTCATATTTTTTCTCATATCCAGGCAGGTAGCCTTTATGAATTTGGGAAATCTTGCCGCTCTTATCCAGAATAATCGTAAAAGGCATGGCGCTGACCTTATAGGTTTCGCTTACCTTTTTGCTATTGTCAAAGAGTATCGGGAAATTTATGCCCAGTTTTTTGGCCATTTTTTCACCATTTTTGGGGGAATTATCGATATTGACACCCAGCAAAACAAAGCCTGAATTCTTATGTTTATTGTACAGGTCATTCAGCAATGGCATTTCCTTTCTGCATGGTGCGCACCAGGTAGCCCAAAAATTTATCATGACCACCTTGCCGCGCATTTCGCTTAAACGAATGTTTTCCCCGGACATGCTCTTGAGTGAAAAGTCTGGCGCCAGCTTGCCTTTTGAGATGCCGGCAATTGCATTGACTGTCGTGAAAGCGAAAACAATGCTTAGCGTAGTAGCAAATATTAATTTTCTTAATTTCATTTTTTAAACGCTCCTTAAATAAAATATATTCTTTTAAAAATAGAAGGTAACACCAGTTGTTAACTGGAAGTTATGAGTTAAGCTGTTTTGTCCGGCCAGGAAGTCTTGTTCAAAAATTAAATCTTCCATATCGATGTGAACCGCTAGCCAGTCCAGTGGCAACAATCTAAGCCCGAAACCGAAATTAAATGATTGCCTGTCCTCTACTAGATGAACTGTGCCAACCCCCAGCTTCATATAAACAGAAGAACCCACTGGCCATTTCCCAAACAGGAATAATTCTCCCGGAAACAGGTTGACGCCACCAGAAATATTGTAATAGTACAACTGCTCATTACTACCGTCAGGGAAGGGGCCCTGGCCAATTTCATCCCTGATGACTGCATCGGATACGGTTGACTGACCGTAGGTCGTTTCTACAAAAAAATCTTCCGTAATATGATAAGCAAGGCGCAAACCAACGACAGAATTTGACCCAAAGTTCTCAACGCTCAAGACTCCGAAAAAGAGCCCGCCCTCGATATCCTGGGATCCGATTTTAGGTGCCTGTATTTCTCTGCGGTCGATATCCGCTTCGATTACCTGCTCTGATTCAGCGGCATACAGATTACCAGACACCAGCAGGAGTAACCCCGCCATTAACATTTGAATTGTACTATTTTTTATTCTCATCATATTTATTTCCTACCGGAAATTTACCTTAAAAGAAAAATGCTGCACCAAAAGCAAACTCGTCAATTGGGTGCGTATCAAAATCATCAAAAAACCACGCATAACGACGATAATATATGCGCGCCACAAAATTTTTGGTTACGTAAGCCCGCAGGCCAAATCCGACATTTGCCGTAATTGTATCTGTCCTTTCCTGTCCTACCTGGGATCGAATAGGTGTAACAATTTTCTTGCCAACCCCGAGCTCAAAATATGGAGAAAACGTCCATTCGGCAAAAGGATGTGACACCAGGTTTAGATTAAATAACTTTGAAGTAGAAAATACTTCTGCCACTTCTGCGTATTCTACTTTCAGGGAAAATTTGTCGCCTAGCTTTCTGGCGGCAGAAATACCTATAAAAGAGAATCCCGCATGTGATCCCCATACAAAACCAACTTCATTCTTGCGATTAAAAAAATCATCCGCTACGCTATCACTAAGCGTTCGCTCAAGGCCGACAGCCAGCAGGGTTTTTGAAATTTGATCCATGTCCACCCAGCCAACCTGGCCATTATCCAGCTCAACCTTGTACCAACTGGTTTTTCTTTTTAGTAATCGCACCCATTTTCCGCGCTCTTCAACATAAAAAACAGGAAAACCACGCCCTGGTCCGGTACGCAACTCCATAAACGGATCAGCTACCAATACCCGGGTCGGGTCATTGTCCGGCTCATTTTCGTCAGCATACAAATTTCCTGATGCGAAACCACCAATGAGTATTAGCCCAAACACCAACATCGGAATTTTTTTTAAGTAATTAATGCTCACGATTAAAATAGTTTATTATATTTATATACAGCTCAATATTTAATGCCTAACAACCGGTTGCATCTGCCACTGGACAAGCTGGTACGGATGCACAAGGTGGATCTGTCTGGTTGGCTGGTTGTTCAGTAGTAGCCGTATCCATCCAGGTACGAATCTGGTTATAACAAGCAGTGCCAGGTGCCAGGGCAGCAAAAGTACCACCTGTGTGTGTTGGATCATTTGGCCGGCGTAATAACAGGCTATTATCCTTGTTAAAGAGGTCTACCATGCCAAACGCCGAATTAAAACTGTCAATGTTGCCTGTCGGCTCAACTGCAAGTCTGCCGCCACTGCCACTGCCGATCAAATGACAACCCCCATTAGCACAAGTTATCCCGTTTGGCGGCATGGGTGTATTCAATAACGGGCTGACGCATTGCTGGTAATAGTCAATACACAAGGTTGCGGTCTCACCTTCAGAATTATCTACCACGTCACACGCGGTCACCGAAAAAATAATCACAAGCAGAGAAGCTAACTTTATTTTTTTCATGGCATTGGGAATTTTTATCATAAATAAATTAAAACTGCAGTTATTACTGGTTGCGAGCGCGCAATTCACTCAAATCTTTGATGCCATCGGCCAG
>QIGL01000111.1 GCA_003228915.1 Acidiferrobacteraceae bacterium | reverse complement strand
CTTACTCTATTATCTTCGCCACCACACCGGCACCGACAGTCCGACCGCCTTCGCGAATTGCGAAGCGCAGGCCATCTTCCATGGCGATGGGGGCAATGAGTTTAACGGTCATTTTAATATTGTCACCGGGCATGACCATTTCTGTGCCTGAAGGTAACTCAACGGCACCGGTTACGTCCGTGGTCCGGAAGTAAAACTGGGGTCGGTAATTACTGAAGAACGGGGTATGACGACCGCCTTCTTCTTTACTTAAGATATAGACCTCAGCTTCGAAATGGGTATGGGGGGTAATAGAACCGGGTTTGGCCAATACCTGGCCACGCTCGACTTCTTCCCGTTTGGTGCCTCTTAAGAGAATGCCGACATTATCCCCGGCCTGACCTTCGTCGAGCAGTTTTCTGAACATTTCGACGCCAGTACAGGTGGTGGTGGCGGTGTCTTTAATGCCGATGATTTCGATGTCATCCCCGACTTTGACAATGCCACGCTCAATCCGACCGGTGACCACGGTGCCGCGACCGGAGATTGAGAACACATCTTCGACCGGCATCAGGAAGTCGCCATCAATGGCGCGTTCCGGTTGCGGGATATAAGAGTCGACGGCTGCTGCCAGTTTCTCGATACTGGGGGCACCGATCTCAGAGGTATCGCCTTCCAGTGCTTTTAGGGCAGAACCGATAATAATCGGGGTGTCATCACCCGGGAAGTCATAGGCATCGAGTAATTCCCGTACTTCCATTTCTACCAGCTCTAATAATTCGGCATCATCGACCTGGTCGGCTTTATTTAAGTAAACCACGATATAAGGCACGCCGACCTGGCGGGCCAGTAAGATGTGCTCACGGGTCTGGGGCATGGGGCCATCGGCGGCACTGACTACTAATATCGCGCCATCCATCTGGGCAGCCCCGGTGATCATGTTCTTGACGTAATCGGCATGGCCCGGGCAATCCACGTGGGCGTAATGACGGTTATCGGTTTCATATTCCACGTGGGCGGTGGCAATGGTAATGCCACGTTCGCGCTCTTCCGGGGCGTTATCGATGTCAGCATAGTCTTTGAACTCACCACCAGATTTTTCACCCAGGACCTTGGTCAGGGCAGCGGTTAAAGTCGTTTTAATCGACGTGACCGATGGTGCCCACGTTACAGTGGGGTTTGGTGCGTTCGTATTTTTCCTTGGACATCGTGGCTGCCTCTTATGCGTATATAAAGTATTTTTTAATTGTTAGGTTGCTTAACTTGCTTTCTTGATTACGGTTTCTGCAACATTATTTGGTGCGGCTGCATATTTCTTAAATTCCATTGTATAGTTTGCCCGCCCCTGGGTTGCCGATCTCAGGGCAGTGGCATAACCGAACATTTCAGCCAGGGGTACTTCTGCCTGGATAATTTTGCCGGCAGGCGCATCATCCATACCAAGAATCACGCCACGTCTTGAGCTCAGGTCACCATTGACACTGCCCATATAATCTTCAGGTGTGACAACTTCAACAGCCATAATCGGTTCTAGTAAAACTGGATCGGCTTTGCTTGCGCCATCCTTGAAAGCCATAATGGCTGCCATACGAAATGCGTTTTCAGATGAATCCACATCATGGTATGAACCAAAATGTAATGTCGCTTTAATATCAACAACCGGGTAACCGGCACGAATACCGCGCTCCATGGCCTCGATCAGTCCTTTCTGGACTGCCGGGATATATTCCCTGGGTACGACGCCACCCTTGATCTTATCAACGAACTCAAAACCATCACCGGCTTTTTGTGGTTCAAATTTAATACAAACGTGACCATATTGACCCCGGCCACCCGACTGTTTGACATACTTGTGTTCAATATCAATGGGGTTACGAATTGTTTCCCGGTAAGCCACTTGCGGTGCACCGACATTGGCTTCAACACCAAATTCGCGCTTCATACGATCGATAATAATATCCAGGTGCAATTCACCCATACCTGAAATAATGGTCTGGCCAGACTCTTCATCAGTGCGGACATGGAAAGACGGGTCTTCCTGGGCCAGCCTGCTCAATGCCAGACCCATTTTTTCCTGGTCTACTTTTGTCTTGGGCTCAACGGCCTGGGAAATAACCGGTTCCGGGAATTCCATACGCTCGAGAGTAATGATATCACTCAGCGCGCAAAGGGTATCACCGGTTGTGACATCTTTAATGCCAACCGCAGCAGCAATATCGCCGGCACGAACTTCTTTAATTTCTTCGCGACTATTGGCATGCATTTGCAGGATGCGGCCGATGCGTTCTTTTTTACCGCGCACTGGATTATAAATAGTATCGCCTGATTTCATGATGCCGGAGTAAACACGGAAAAATACCAGCTGACCAACAAAGGGATCAGTGGCAATCTTGAATGCCAGGGCAGCAAAAGGTTCGTCATCGGATGATTTGCGTTCGCCCTCGCTTTCATCCTTGTCATCAAGAATGCCTTTAATAGCAGGCACGTCTACCGGTGACGGCATGTAATCTACAACCGCATCCAACATCGCCTGGACACCTTTGTTCTTGAATGCGGAGCCACAAAATACAGGAATAATTTCATTGGCCAGGGTGCGAACACGAATACCAGCCTTAATGTCTTCAGGACTGAGATCGTCCTCTTCCAGGTACTTGTCCATTAATTCTTCGGACGATTCGGCAGCAGCCTCGACCATTAGTTCACGCAATTTAGTGGCCTTGTCCAGCAACTCAGCCGGAATATCTTCTTCGATGAATGTAACGCCCAGGTCGTCTTCATTCCAGTTGATAGCCTTCATTTTAACCAGGTCAATGAGGCCTTTAAAATTTTCTTCAGCGCCAATGTTTAATTGCATTGCCACAGGATTCGCGCCGAGACGTGTTTTGAGTTGCTCAACAACACGCAGGAAATCTGCACCGGCCCGGTCCATTTTATTAACAAAGGCCATGCGAGGAACATTATATTTATTGGCCTGACGCCAAACGGTCTCCGATTGTGGTTCAACACCGCCGACAGCACAAAACACTGCAACTGAGCCGTCAAGGACACGCAATGAACGCTCAACTTCAATTGTGAAGTCAACGTGACCCGGGGTGTCTATTATATTGATACGATGCTCGTCGTATTGCTGCTCCATGCCTTTCCAGAAACAGGTGGTGGCAGCAGAGGTAATCGTAATACCGCGCTCTTGTTCCTGCTCCATCCAATCCATAGTGGCTGCACCATCATGGACTTCGCCAATCTTGTGGGAAACGCCGGTATAGAAAAGAACACGTTCAGTGGTCGTTGTTTTACCCGCGTCAATATGGGCCATAATGCCGATATTGCGATAACGTTCAATTGGGGTTTTACGAGCCACGGTTCATATTCCTTAATTTAATTAATACCAGTACTACCAGCGAAAATGGGAGAAGGCTTTATTGGCTTCTGCCATACGATGGACATCTTCTTTTTTCTTAAATGCAGTGCCACGTTTCTCGCTGGCATCCACCAGTTCACCTGCCAGGCGCTGGCCCATGGATTTTTCTGATCGGCCCCGGGCCGCTTCTACAATCCAGCGCATTGCTAATGCTGCTTGGCGGCTTGGCCGAACTTCAACAGGCACTTGATAGGTCGCACCGCCCACGCGTCGGCTCTTGACCTCTACGTTGGGACGAATATTTTCCATAGCTGCAATAAATACATCCACAGGCTCAAGTTTGGTGCGCTCGGAAACAAGATCCAATGCGCCATAAACAATCTTTTCAGCCACGGCCTTTTTGCCACTAAGCATGACTATATTCATGAATTTCGCGAGCAGCTCATTACCATACTTTGGGTCTGGTAATATTTGGCGTTTCGGTACTTCTCTTCTTCTTGGCATAGTACTGGCCTGATTATCCTGTTGCTTTTTCGATAAATACCCTAAATATTTTAGGGACTAAAATGCCACGCCTGGTTAAGGCGCGGCATGACTAAAAAATCTACACCCCCAGTTTAAGACTTGGGACGTTTGGTGCCGTATTTAGAGCGTCCTTTCTTACGATCCGCGACACCAGAGGTGTCTAATGAACCACGGACTGTGTGATAGCGGACACCGGGTAAATCCTTGACGCGACCACCCCGAATCAGTACCACGGAGTGTTCCTGTAAATTATGGCCCTCACCACCAATGTAAGTGGTAACTTCAAACCCATTGGTCAAGCGAACACGGGCGACTTTACGCAAAGCCGAGTTCGGCTTTTTGGGTGTTGTCGTGTAAACACGGGTACAAACCCCTCTTTTTTGGGGACTTGCTTCCAATGCCGGAACAGTAGACTTTTTAACAGCCCTTTTCCGGGGTTTTCTGACCAATTGGTTAATCGTTGGCACGAATTCACTCCGCCTTTAAAAACAAAAAACGACAGGCCGGAGCCATTCCGGCCTGTCAGGTGGGGCGCGATTCTAGGCACACACCCCTTATGTGTCAAGGTATTTCAGCCTGCCATTCAGACGCTGGCGACTTCTTCCTCATCATTTTCCGGTGGCGGCGTCATACTAGATAAAGCCTCTTTTAAATCAAGGGCTTCTTGCTGGTCTTCGCTACGCTGTCGGCGCCGTTCCTGGTGATATGCCAGGCCAGAACCTGCCGGGATTAAACGGCCAACAATGACGTTTTCCTTTAATCCCCGTAACTGGTCGCGCTTACCGTTGATTGAGGCCTCTGTCAGCACCCGGGTGGTTTCCTGGAAGGAAGCAGCCGAGATGAATGACTCGGTGGACAGGGATGCCTTGGTAATGCCCAGCAATATTCGGGCATATTCAGCGGGCTGCTCTCCCTTGGCTTCTAATTCTTCATTGGTACCCAGGAGCGTGGCCCATTCTACCTGTTCACCCGGCAGAAAATGACTATCGCCAGGCACTTTAATATCAACTTTGCGCAACATTTGGCGAATAATCACCTCAATATGCTTGTCGTTGATTTTCACGCCCTGGAGTCGATAAACATCCTGAATTTCATCAACAATGTAATTGGTCAACGCCTCAACACCTAATAACCTGAGAATATCACCCGCGACTGATGCGCCATCAACAATAACATCACCCTGCTCAACGGTTTCACCCTCAAATACATTAATATGCCTGATTTTGGGAATCAGCCATTCATGCTGAACCCCGTCAGAATCGGTAATCACCAGGCGCTGTTTGCCCTTGGTCTCTTTACCGAAAGACACAACACCGGCAAGTTCTGCCAAAATAGCGGCTTCTTTGGGTTTGCGTGCCTCAAATAACTCAGCTACCCGGGGCAAACCACCGGTGATGTCACGGGTTTTAGAAACTTCCTGCGGTATCCGTGCGAGCACGTCGCCAATGCCTACCTTGGCACCATTATCAACTGTAATCACTGCGCCCGGTGGTAACATGTATTTAGCCGGAATGCTGGTGCCAGGGAAAATAATTTCTTCACCCTTTTTATCGACCAGGCCAATCATCGGCTTGGCATCTTTACTGCTGCGACGTTCACTGGCTTCCATGACTACATAAGTAGACAAACCCGTTAAATCATCAGTTTGTTTATTGACAGTAACGCCCTCGTCAATATCAGTAAAAGTAACAATACCATCCAGCTCAGTAATGATCGGGTGTGTATGGGGGTCCCAGTTGGCAATAATATCGCCAGCTTTGGTCTGGTCACCGTCGTTAGCAGACAGGGCTGCACCATAGGGCACCTTGTAACGCTCCCTATCTCTGCCAAATTCATCCTCGACAATAACTTCACCTGATCGCGAAACCACCACAGAGTGGCCACTAGCATGTTTGACCAGTTTCACTGTCTTGAGCCTGACCGTACCTTTAGTTTTCACATCTATATTGCTGACGGCTGCTGCACGTGATGCCGCACCACCAATATGGAAAGTACGCATGGTCAACTGGGTACCAGGTTCGCCAATACTCTGGGCAGCAATAACACCAACTGCTTCACCCATATTGATCAAGTGCCCACGGCCCAGGTCGCGGCCATAACATTTGGCACAAACACCAAATCGTGTTGCACAAGTAACCGGTGACCGGACATCTAACTGGTCAATATTACTATCTTCCAGCAAGGTCACCATTCTCTCGTCGAGCAATGTGCCGTCGGCCATTAAAACGTTCTTTTTATTGGATGGGTCAATAACATCACCAATAACCACGCGACCCAGGATACGGTCTCGTAACTGGATAACCACTTCGCCGCCTTCTACCAACGCCGACTTGGTAACACCGACCGTGGTACCACAATCATCTTCTGTGATGACCAGGTCCTGGCATACATCCACCAGGCGCCGGGTTAAATACCCGGAGTTTGCGGTCTTGAGTGCGGTATCGGCCAGGCCTTTCCGTGCGCCGTGAGTAGAAATAAAATACTGCAATACGTTCAGGCCTTCACGGAAGTTTGCGGTGATCGGGTTTTCAATAATTGAGCCATCTGGTTTCGCCATCAGGCCACGCATGCCGGCAAGCTGACGAATCTGGGCGGGGCTACCACGAGCCCCTGAATCTGCCATCATGTAAATAGAGTTAAAGGAATCCTGCGTTTGTTTCTTGCCCTCGGCATCAATAACTTCTTCGGTACCGATCAAGTCCATCATGGATTTAGCAACACGCTCACTGGTGTGGGTCCAGATATCAACCACCTTGTTGTAGCGCTCGCCATCGGTCAACAGGCCTGACTGGTATTGCTCGGTAATACTTTTTACTTCGGCTTCCGACGCGGCCAGAATTTCTGCTTTCTCGGCAGGAATTTGCATGTCATCAGCAGCAATGGAAATACCGGCACGGGTTGCATAACGAAAACCTGTATACATCAACTTGTCGGCAAAAATTACGGTGGCCTTGAGGCCAACCTTGCGATAACAGATATTGATTAACTCGGAAATCGCCTTTTTCTTCATTTCACGGTCTAACACGTCAAACGGCAGGCCTTTTGGTAAAATTTCTGACAACAGTGCCCGACCGGCAGTGGTCTCATGCAGGTCAAAACGTTCCTCAGTATTGCCATCTTCATCAAGAATAAATTCGCGGATGCGGACTTTTATCCTGGCATGAAGCGATACAAAGCGAGACTCATAAGCACGATGTACTTCTGCCACGTCAGAATAAATATGGCCTTCACCCTGGACGTTGATACGCGAACGGGTCATGTAATACAAGCCAAGCACGATGTCCTGAGAAGGCACAATAATGGGTTCGCCATTGGCTGGTGACAGCACATTGTTGGTCGACATCATCAAGGTGCGGGCTTCCAACTGGGCTTCCAGGGAAAGCGGAATATGGACAGCCATCTGGTCACCGTCAAAGTCGGCGTTGTAGGCTGCACAAACCAATGGGTGTAATTGAATCGCTTTGCCTTCAATCAATACCGGTTCGAAGGCCTGGATGCCTAACCGATGTAATGTCGGTGCCCGGTTTAACATGACCGGGTGTTCACGAATCACTTCTTCGAGTACATCCCAGACTTCCGGGGTGGCGGCTTCAACCATTTTCTTGGCGGCCTTGATAGTCGTCGCCAGTCCGCGCATTTCCAGCTTGCTGAAAATAAATGGCTTAAAGAGCTCAAGTGCCATTTGTTTAGGTAAGCCACACTGGTGCAATCGCAGTGTTGGCCCAACAACAATGACCGAACGGCCAGAGTAATCAACACGCTTGCCCAGTAAGTTCTGACGGAAACGACCCTGCTTGCCCTTGATCATATCGGCAAGTGATTTTAATTGTCGTTTGTTGGAACCAGTAATTGCCTTGCCGCGACGACCGTTGTCCAGCAATGCGTCTACTGCTTCCTGTAACATGCGTTTTTCATTGCGAACAATGATATCTGGCGCATTAAGTTCCAGCAAACGTTTTAAACGATTGTTCCTGTTAATGACGCGACGATAGAGGTCATTTAAATCAGAGGTAGCAAATCGTCCGCCATCCAGTGGTACCAACGGGCGTAATTCAGGCGGCAAAACCGGCAGGATCTCAAGTATCATCCACTGGGGCTTGTTACCAGAATTAATAAAGGCCTCGATTACCTTCAAGCGTTTTGTCAGTTTTTTAATCTTGGTTTCAGATTTGGTGGCGCCCAGTTCCTCGCGCAAAGTTGCTCTTTCTTCGTCCAGGTTAACGGCTTTCAACAGGGCCTGAACCGCCTCGGCACCCATGCGGGCATCAAATTCATCGCCATATTCTTCAATGGCATTGAGGTAGGCTTCTTCGGTCATAAGCATGCCCCGCTCCAGCGGTGTCATGCCCGGCTCAACCACAACATAACCTTCGAAATACAGAACACGTTCAATCTCGCGTAGTGTCATGTCGAGCATTAGCCCCATGCGTGACGGCAATGATTTCAGGAACCAGATATGGGCAACCGGGCTGGCCAGCTCGATATGCCCCATACGCTCGCGTCGCACCTTGGAAATAGTGACTTCAACACCACACTTCTCGCAGATAACCCCGCGATGTTTCAAGCGTTTGTATTTACCGCACAGGCATTCGTAATCTTTTACTGGTCCAAAGATTTTTGCGCAAAATAAACCGTCACGTTCCGGCTTAAAGGTACGATAATTGATAGTTTCAGGTTTTTTAACCTCACCAAAAGACCAGGAACGGATCTTTTCGGGTGAAGGTAATCCAATGCGTATTACATCGAAATCATCCGGTTTTCCCGGCTGCTTAAACAGATTAAACAGATCTTTCAATGTTATCTCCTCAAATCAGTAACTGTTACAGGCCTGACTGTTGCACCCGCCGCGGCCACTGCCGGCGGTATAAATATCAGTATGTTGACAATGCTTGAGCGCTAATTCTGCTCAAGATCAATATCAATACCCAACGAACGTATTTCTTTCACCAGAACATTAAACGATTCCGGCATACCTGCTTCCATGCGATGATCACCCTTGACGATATTTTCAAACATCTTGGTTCGTCCCTGGACATCATCCGATTTAACCGTGAGCATTTCTTGCAAGGTATAAGAAGCACCGTAAGCCTCCAGTGCCCATACTTCCATTTCACCAAATCGCTGGCCACCAAACTGGGCCTTGCCGCCAAGCGGTTGCTGTGTCACCAGGCTGTACGGCCCGGTTGACCTGGCATGCATTTTGTCATCGACCAGGTGGTTGAGCTTGAGTACGTACATATAACCAACGGTAACCGGGCGATCAAACTTCTCGCCGGTTCGACCGTCAATTAATGTCGTCTGGCCTGATGTCGGTAAGTCTGCCAGTTCCAGTAAACCCTTGATCTCTTCTTCAGTGGCGCCGTCAAATACCGGGGTAGCCACGGGCACCCCACCAACAAGGTTGTGAGACAGCTCGAGTATTTCCTCGTCGGTCATTTCAACCATGCCGGCCTCATTTCCCTTGAGGTCATAAACCTTGCCCAGGAAATCCCGCAGTTCAGAAACAGCTTTCTGCTCCTTGAGCATTTTATCAATTTTTTTGCCCAGGCCTTTCGCCGCCCAGCCAAGGTGGGTTTCCAGAATTTGGCCCACGTTCATGCGCGACGGCACACCCAGGGGATTGAGCACTACATCAACCGGCTCACCATCTTCTGTGTACGGCATATCCTCTACCGGGACAATGCGTGATATCACGCCCTTATTACCATGACGCCCGGCCATTTTATCGCCCGGTTGCAGTCTGCGTTTAACGGCAACGTAAACTTTCACCATCTTGAGCACGCCAGGCGCTAAATCATCGCCGGTGGTGATTTTGACTTTCTTCTCGGTGAATTTTTCATCGAAGAAATCTTTTTGCTGCTGCAAGTGGGTCTTGATTTGTTCCATGGCTTTGCTTGCATCTTCATTGTGCATGCGAATATCAAACCACTGCTGGCGGCCAATTTCTGTCAGGTAATCCTTGCTGATCTTGTCGTTGGCCTTGAGACCATCAGGTCCGCCATCGGCAACCTTGCCAATTAACATTGATTCAAGACGAGCATAGATATCATCTTCGACAATCCTGAATTGATCATTAAGATCTTTCTGGACCTGGCGCAGATCGTATTCTTCGTTGGCCTTGGCGCGGGCATCTTTTTCAACACCGTCACGGGTGAACACCTGGACATCAATAACCGTTCCGGTCATGCCCGATTTCAGACGCAAAGAGGTGTCTTTAACATCAGATGCCTTCTCACCAAAAATTGCACGGAGCAGTTTTTCCTCTGGCGTTAATTGGGTTTCGCCCTTGGGGGTCACTTTGCCCACCAGGATATCACCGGCATTGACCTCGGCACCGATATAAACTATGCCAGACTCATCAAGCTTGGCCAGTGCAGCCTCGCCCACGTTGGGAATATCACGGGTAATTTCTTCCGAACCCAACTTGGTATCACGGGCAACGGTATTTAAATCTTCAATATGGATGGTCGTATAAACATCTTTCTCAACAACCCGCTCGGAGATAAGAATTGAATCCTCAAAGTTATATCCATTCCATGGCATGAATGCCACAAGTGCATTCTGGCCAAGAGCCAGTTCGCCCAGGTCAGTTGAAGGGCCATCAGCCAACACATCACTCTTTTCGACAACATCCCCAACCTTAACCAGGGTCCGTTGGTTAATATTGGTATTCTGGTTTGAGCGGGTGTACTTGATTAAGTTATAAATGTCGACACCAACATCACCTGTTGCTGTCTCGTCATCGTTAACCCTGACAACAACACGACTGGCATCACATGATTCCACCCGGCCGCCACGCTTGGCAATAACCGTGACACCAGAATCTACCGCAACCACACGCTCAAAACCGGTACCGACCAGTGGTTTTTCGCTGCGTAATGTGGGCACCGCCTGGCGTTGCATATTGGAGCCCATCAAGGCACGGTTGGCGTCATCGTGCTCCAGGAATGGAATCAATGAAGCAGCAACCGAAACCAGCTGTGATGGTGCAACGTCCATGTATTCAACCTGGGCTGGTAATGACAAGGTAAAATCATTTTCACAACGACAGGAGACGAGTCCATCGGTCAGTTTGCCCTTGGCATCGATACCACTGTTGGCCTGGGCGATAACATATTTACTTTCTTCAATCGCTGAAAGGTAGTTTATTTGATCTGTGACCACACCCTTATCGACCTTGCGATAAGGTGTTTCCAGGAAACCATATTCATTGGTGCGCGCATAGACGGCCAGTGAATTGATTAAGCCGATATTCGGTCCTTCAGGTGTTTCAATCGGGCATACACGACCATAGTGAGTGGGATGCACGTCACGTACTTCAAAACCTGCGCGTTCTCTTGTTAAGCCACCAGGGCCGAGGGCCGATACCCGGCGTTTATGGGTAACTTCTGATAGTGGATTGGTTTGATCCATGAACTGTGACAACTGACTGGAACCAAAAAATTCCTTGATCACCGCTGACACGGGTTTGGCGTTTATCATTTCCTGGGGCATTAAGCCTTCAGACTCTGCCAGGGTTAGACGTTCTTTCACTGCCCGTTCAACTCTCACCAGGCCAATACGAAACTGGTTTTCAACCAACTCGCCAACCGAACGTACACGCCGGTTACCGAGGTGATCAATATCATCCACCTGGCCCTTGCCATTCTTCAGGTCGATGAGCAATTTCATTACATCAACAATATCTTCCTTGCTGAGAATGCCCGCACCTTCATCGCTCTCCCTGCCCAGTCGACGGTTAAACTTCATGCGCCCGACTGCAGACAAATCATAACGATCTGGCGTAAAGAAAAGATTGTTAAATAAACCCTGGGCCGCATCCTTTGTTGGTGGCTCACCGGGACGCATCATTCTGTATATCTCGATCTGGGATTCCAGGGCATCACTGCTTGGATCAAGACGCAGCGTATCAGAAATAAATGAACCCGCATCCAGGTCATTGGTATATATAGTATTCAGACTGCTGATACCGGCACCAAGCAGACTCTCGAGCAATTCTTCTGTGATGACGTCATTGGCCTTGGCCAGTAATTCGCCAGTTTCGGTATCAATAATATCTTCTGCCAAAGAACGTTCTAACAGGTATTCAGCAGGCACGATCAAATGTTTAAGACGTGTTTTCTCCAATTCGCGCACATAACGAGCAGTCACACGTTTTCCTTCAGGAATAACAACATCACCTTTGGAATTTTTCAGATCATATTCAAACTGCTGGCCACGCAAACGTGATGGCACCAGCTCAACCTTGATTTCTTTTTCAGAAATAGCGAATACGTCAGTTTCAAAAAAGACCGACAACATTTCTTGCGCAGACATGCCCAGGGAACCCAGCAAAATGGTTGCCGGTAATTTGCGTCTTCGGTCAATACGGACATTAAGGATATCTTTAGGGTCGAATTCAAAATCCAGCCAGGAACCACGATAAGGAATGACACGGGCGGAAAATAACAACTTGCCTGAGGCATGAGTTTTACCGTTATCGTGCTCAAAGAAAACACCTGGTGAACGATGTAATTGTGAAACAACTACACGTTCAGTGCCGTTAATAACAAAGGTGCCATTATCGGTCATTAAAGGAATTTCACCGAGATAAACTTCCTGTTCTTTCACATCACGAACGGATTTGGTGCCTGCTGAATCTGATTTTTCAAAAACAACCAGGCGAACCAGTACCCGAATCGGTGCTGAATAAATTAATCCACGCTGCTGACATTCGCGGACATCAAAAGCAGGTATACCAAGTCGATAACTAACGAATTCGAGGGCAGCATTACCGTTATAACTCTCGATTGGAAAGACCGATTTAAAGGCGGCTTGCAGGCCCTGATCGATACGCTGCTCTGGCGGCGTATCGGCCTGTAAAAATTTCTTGTACGAGTCCTTCTGGATTTGCAGCAAATAAGGTGTGCGTAGTGCACTTTGTCGTTTGCCAAAGCTCTTGCGGATGCGCTTTTTCTCGGTAAATGAGTAACCCATTCTTCGTCAGCCTCTTTTATCTAAAACTATACTGGAACTATACTGGCCAGAAATATCCTGATCAGTCGCCATGCGGCAATCAATCTGCCACTAAAAAAATAGACAAGCACAAGCTGACAAGTACGTAGTACCTGTCAGCCTCGCCTGTTTATGCCCTGCCTGTTATGACAAAAAAATCACAGCAACCAGGACGGTATAACTCCGTCGAAATGCTTACTTTAACTCGATCTTGGCGCCAGCTTCTTCCAGTTGCTTTTTCATATCTTCTGCTTCAGCCTTGGCAGCAGCTTCCTTGATTGTTGCGGGTGCAGACTCGACCAGTTCCTTGGCTTCTTTCAGCCCAAGAGAAGTCAATGCACGAACTGCCTTAATCACAGATACTTTATTAGGGCCAAGTTCTGCCAGGACAACATCAAACTCGGTCTTCTCTTCTGCAGCAGCGGCTTCACCACCACCAGCGGCAGGTGCAGCAGCAGCGACAGCAGCTGCAGCAGAAACGCCAAATTTTTCTTCCATTTCCTTGATCAGTTCAGACAGCTCCAGCACTGTCATGCTGGAAATTGATTCAAGGATGTCTTCTTTTGATACAGCCATTTCGGTTCTCCTGAAAAAAATTATTTAAGATTATCTTAAATATAAAACTAAAAATATGAGTATAAATATAACTAAATATATAGGTTCAGAATCATGCAGCTTCTTTGTTGTCACGAACGGCAGCCAGTGTACGGACAAACTTGCCAGGCACTTCATTTAGTGTCTGAACAAATTTTTGTACCGGTGCCTGCATCGTGGCCAGCAATTGCGCCAACAGTTCATCACGGCCTGGTAATTTCGCCAATGCCTTGAGTTCAGCGGCTTCCATCAGCTTGCCAGCCATGGCGCCCGCCTTGATTTGTAACAACTCATTGTCTTTGGCAAAACTATCAAATACCTTGGCAACTGCCACCGGGTCTGAAGAAATACCAAATGCCAGGGGACCGGTAAACAAGTCCTTCATGCATTCAAATTCAGACCCCTCGACGGCACGTCTGGCCAGGGTATTTTTGACAACACGCAAATAAACATCAGCGTCGTACGCCTTGCGACGTAATTCACTCATTTGCGCGACTGTCAGTCCGCGATATTCAGCGACAACTGCCGCCTGGGCGTCTTTCAACACACCAGTGACTTCGTCAACTACAGCCTTCTTCTGTTCCAGGTTTAGACTCATGTGAGCCACCTCCTTAATTGCTTGCGATGACCCCCGTTCAGGAAAACCTGTATTGGGATAACCGTCTACGCTGGTTAGTAATCTTTACGACTACTTATTAAATGCAATGCATACCTGCGGTCTATGACTTCCGTTAGGTTTCTTAAAAAAACAAAACGGTTTCAGTAAAACAGTATTAATAAATTTTCAACAATCAATTACTACTGTTTTTTCTGATTCTTTGTTTAACTACAGTTTCATGCTGGACCGATCGATAAAAATACCGGGGCCCATGGTGGTTGAAACTGTAATTTTATTAAAAAACGTGCCTTTGGCGCTGGCCGGTTTGGCCTTGCTCAGGGCGGTCAGCAATGCTTCCAGGTTTTCCCTGAGGTCACCTGCCGCAAACGAAGCCTTGCCAATTGAACAATGAATAATGCCCGCCTTATCAATACGGAATTGCACCTGGCCTGCCTTGGCATCTTTCACAGCCTTGGCCGCATCCGGCGTTACCGTGCCCACTTTGGGGTTAGGCATCAAGCCGCGTGGTCCCAGTATCTGGCCTAGTTGGCCAACTACTTTCATGGCATCCGGTGTTGCAATAACAATATCGAAATCCATTTTGCCTTTTTTCACATCTTCGGCAAGATCATCGAAGCCTACGATATCCGCACCAGCAGCCTTGGCTTTGTCGGCCTGTTCGCCCTGGGCAAATACAGCAACACGAATTGTTTTACCAGTACCATTTGGCATCAATGTCGCACCGCGCACGGTTTGTTCTGATTTACGTGCATCAACTCCCAGGTTGACAGAAACATCAACTGATTCATCAAACTTGGCACTGGCCGTTTCTTTTAAAAGATTCAGTGCTTCATCAACCGGGTAATATTTGCCCGTCTCGACCTTGGCCCAAGTGGCCTTTTTTCTTTTAGTCATACTGGTCATGTTATGCCTCCCCGGTCTCAATACCCATGCTACGGGCACTACCGGCAATAATTTTTACGGCTGCATCCATATCATAGGCATTCAAGTCGGCCATTTTTGTGGTAGCAATTTCTTCCAGTTGGGCGCGATTCACTTTCCCTACTTTGTCAGTATGGGGAACACTGGAACCCTTCTCTAACCCGGCGGCTTTTTTCAGTAAAACCGAAGCCGGTGGGGTCTTGGTGATAAAGGTAAAGCTTTTGTCACTAAAGACAGTAATGACCACAGGGATTGGCATACCTGCTTCCATACTCTGGGTCTTGGCATTAAAAGCCTTGCAGAATTCCATTATGTTGAGCCCGTGTTGACCCAGGGCCGGGCCTACCGGTGGACTCGGGTTGGCCTTGTTGGCCGGCACCTGTAGCTTAATATAAGCGTCAATCTTTTTTGCCATGTTTTACTCCAGTGGGTGCAAACGCCCTCACAGGCTCCCCTATATTTCAGTTAAATCAATTAATCAAAAATTTCGTCTTAAACATTACAAATCAGTGGCGAGGAACGAGGCTGAGTTTTTATCTGCTCGCTACTAGCTACCAATTACTCGCGCCTAGGTTTTCTCTACCTGGCTAAAATCCAGCTCTACTGGTGTCATGCGTCCAAATATAGACACCGACACGCGTAATTTGTTCTTCTCAAAATTAACGTCTTCCACCATGCCATTAAAATCTGCAAAGGGGCCGTCAATCACACGCACTTCTTCTCCAGCCTGAAAAGTAAACTTGGGCTTGGGCTTTTCTGCCCCTTCCTGCACCTGCTGTAAAATCGTCTGCGCTTCTTTTTCGGTAATAGGTATTGGCTTATTACCGGTACCGCCGATAAAACCGGAAACCTTGGGTATATTTTTGACCAAATGCCAGGACTCCTCGTCCATGACCATTTTTACCAGGACGTAACCCGGGAAAAATTTGCGCTGTGTAGTGCGCTTCTGGCCACCACGCATTTCCACCACTTCCTCGGTGGGCACCAATATTTCACCAAATTTTTCATCCATACCGGCATTCTTGATATGTTCTGCCAGTGAACGCGCCACCTGCTTTTCAAATCCTGAATAGGCCTGTACTACAAACCACTGCTTTTCCATTCAAAAACCTCTAACTGGTCAGCGCTGCAACGCCCTGGGCCAACATCCAGTCAACACCCCAGAGATAAATAGCGATCAACGTTACAATTACAAAAACGCTCAAGGTCACCTGAACAGTCTCTTTATTACTCGGCCAGACAACCTTGCGTAACTCAACCCGTGAGCTTTTAGCAAATTCCCATGCCGTCTTGCCCGGCCCTGACAGTGCGGCAATAATCACAGCCACAGCAAATGCGCCCAACAGGCTGGAGAAACGCATCCATTCAGGTCGGTCGGCCAAATAGTAAAATGCAACAACGCCAGCGAGTGCTATTGATGCTGACAATATCAATTTAATCTTGTCTATCACAACTGCTACAACCTTTCGTTCAGTGAACTATCTATATAGTGGCAGGCCAGGAGGGAATCGAACCCCCAACCTACGGTTTTGGAGACCGTCGCTCTGCCAATTGAGCTACTGGCCTATATAATTAAAATTTTCGAGTAGCTGGTTTCGAGTAAAAACTCCGGGAATCCAGTTACTGCTTCTGCTTGCTTCTCGTAAATCGTCACCCACAACTCCGTTACGCTCATTCTATTTTACTTACTCTATTATCTTCGCCACCACACCGGCACCGACAGTCCGACCGCCTTCGCGAATTGCGAAGCGCAGGCCATCTTCCATGGCGATGGG
>QIGL01000096.1 GCA_003228915.1 Acidiferrobacteraceae bacterium | reverse complement strand
G
Source organism: Acidiferrobacteraceae bacterium (assembly GCA_003228915.1). GTDB lineage: Bacteria > Pseudomonadota > Gammaproteobacteria > Acidiferrobacterales > SZUA-150 > SZUA-150. The sequence goes on along the minus strand of QIGL01000096.1, from coordinate 23,820 downwards.
AGCGACTCAGGAGACAAAGCCGAGGCGCAGTTGCCGAGAGATCTCAACCCATGGAACTTCAGTAGTATCAGGAAGTGACAAGATTCCTCCACTTCGGTCGGAATGACAAACATATATTGACCAGAGTTTTCTTAATCTAATTTTTTTTAAACAACGGGGTCAGCAGTGCCTCAAGCTCGGCATGGCTATAAGCACCTTTTTTTGTGTTCAGGATTGTGCCGTCGCGATCGATTAACACGTTGTAGGGCAGGCTGCCCACACGATTACCGTAACGGCGCATCATAGTCATCATTTCGGTACCGCCAATTAATACCGGGTAGTCTATAAACAGGGTATCAATGAAGTCCGCAACATCTTCCTTTTTATCAATGGCCACACCAATGATTTCCAGTCCATCACCACGATACTTTTCGTAGTAATCAAGAAACATCGGGATCTCCTTGCGACAAGGCGGGCACCAGGTGGCCCAGAAATTTAAAATGATGATCTTTCCCTGCCATTCAGACAGTTTGCGTGGTTTGCCGGTGATATCCGGCAGTGTGAAGTCGATAAGTTTCGTCGGGGTGGTGGATGAGTTCTGACTGGTATTGTCTGAACCGGTATTGTTCAGACGACCCTGACCAAACCAGACACCTGCTGCCAATGCAGCTGTGGCCACCAGGGCCATAAGAATGGTTTTGGTTTTCACGTTACAGCTTTTCAATTATTGCCAGGAATTCATCGGCCTTTTTGTAACCGTAAAAGTGCAGATCTTTCATTTCATTGCCCTGGGCATCAAAAAATAATACTGCCGGGGGTCCGAACACCTGGAAGCGTTTTTTGATGGCCTTGCTTTCCGGATCGTTGGGATCAGTCACGTCTACCTGCAAGGCAACAAACCGTGAGGTCATAATATTGCGTACCCTCGGGTCTGCAAACGTTGATTTTTCCATGCGCAAACAGTCCGTGCACCAGGTGGCAAAATAATCCAGTATGACCGGTTTACCCTGGGCTTTAGCTTCGTTTAGGTGTTTTTCCAGTTCGGCCACGGTGCTAACTTTTTCAAATACATGGCCAGCTGCTTGTGGTTGACCCGCACCTGCAATACCACCACCTGCGGACATAGCCGCAACGCCGGATAAACTGATTGGTTGCATGATATCGCGGTTACCACTAAAGCCGCCAACCAGAGCTAATACGCCCCAAATCAATAATATGGTGCCGACGCCTTTCCAGAAGTAGCGCCAGCCCGTGGCAGTTTCAGACAGGGGCTGGGTTGCACCAAAGTAAACAGAGGTAATGATGAGTAACGCGGCCCAAAGCAGCAGTACCGGTACCCCGGGCAAGATTCCAAGTAAATAAATTGCCACACCTATTAATAAAACACCGAAGAAATGTTTAACCCGGTCCATCCACATACCGGCCTTGGGCAACAGGTAATCGGCACCAAAACCAAGACCAATCAAAATCACACCCATGCCCATGGCCATGGAAAACATAATTAACCCGCCCAGAGTTGGATCCTGACTGGCAATGGCGACACCGAGGGCGGAAATTATCAGTGGAGACACGCAGGCGCCGACGATGAGGGCAGAGATAATACCCAGTAAAAAGACGCCAATAAACGAACCGCCTTTTAGTTTCTGGGAGTGGGTTTGCATTTTCGACTGGATAAACGAAGGCATCTGGATTTGATAAAAACCAAACATGGACAGTGCCAGTAGTACCAGGATTAAACTAAAAATACCGATGGCCACCGGGTTTTGGAAATGTGCCTGTAGTTGTTCACCACTGCGACCGGCAATAATGCCTGCCACGGTATAGGTAACAGATGTACCCAGTACATAAATAGCCGCCAGGCCCCCGCCACGAAATTTGCTGGCCTTTTTGCTGCCCTGACCCTGGCCCACAATAATGCCCGATAAAATCGGAATCATGGGTAACACGCACGGTGTGAACGTCAACAATACGCCCGTGATAAATGCGCCCAGTATTGCCAGGAAATAGGCATTGCTGCTGGCCGTTTTATTACCTGTTTCGACTGCGCCATTGTCTGCAGCAGTCGTTGACATAGCACCGGCACCGGCCTTGACCGGGAAGTTTTTGCGGGCAGGGGCATAACAAATGCCCTGCTCGGCACAGCCCTGGTACTCAACATTTAACATGGTCGAGTCGGCAGCTGCGCCGCTAATGAAAACCTGGGCCTGGAATGATTTTGTATGGACCTCGGTCTTACCAAAGTAGGGGTCATCCTTGATTTTGCCTTTTGGTAAATTAATTTTATCTATTTTGGCGCCGCCCGCATTCTTCAGCTTGATTTTAATCTTGTCGTGGTAAAGGTAATAGTCTTTGGCAATTTTAAAATCTACGATAATGGTTTTGCCATTATCTTTAACCAGGCTGGTAACCTTGAAGGCCTGGTCCGGCTCCAGGAAGTCCGGAGTCTCGTCATCAGGCGCTAGTGCATTATTCAGCTCTTCAAGAGAGCTGATAGTTTTTGTAGTGGTGGCTGCGGGCAGATCAAACTTTACAGTCTTGAGAATGGGCGGATAACAAACCCCAACTGGATCGTTACAACCCTGGCCGGTGATGCGCAGTGATGCGGTGAAAGCATTATTATTTGTTCGTGTAATGGGCAGGGTGATAACAACCTTCTTTTTGTAAATTTCGGTATTACCAAAGGTTGGATCTTTCTTCATTATTCCTTTCGGAGAAACCGGTTTGCCAAGGCTCAAGCCGCCGGAGACCACCTCAAATTTGAACTTGTCCCGGTACATGTAGTAACCCTTGGCAATTTTCCAGCTTGCTTCCAGGGTATTGGCGTCGACTACACGGGTTGACAGAGCAAAGGCCTTGTCGGGCTCCAGTAATTCATCCGGGTCCGAAGACCCGGCAGCCAGGCTGATGGTGCTGATAAAAAGCAGAAACAGGGTAAAAGCTATTTTTTTCATTGAGATGTATCCGGGTTTGATAACCACTGAAGGTATGTTTTTGAACCGCCTGAGATTGGGACAGCTATGATCTCGGGAAGTTCGTATGGGTGCAAGTCACAAATGCGCTGTTGCAGGGGCTCAAAAGCGCTGATTTGGCCTTTTATTATCAATATATACTCATGGGCCGATTCTATTTCCCCTTGCCACCGGTATATGGATTCGGCTTTGGGCAGGATATTAACGCAGGCAGCGAGGTTTTCTTCCACAATAACCCGGGCAATGGCACGACTGACCGTAATATCCGGACAAGTGGTCAAAACAAGTTGGCTGGAAATGTCGCCAGTATGATTTGTTGGTTTCATTATTTGGGCGTGTTCTCGCAGGGAACCAATTCTATTTATTGTGTTCAAAACTATAGTAGACGGTATCTTAACAAGATGCTGGTTTATGAACCTCCCTGCAATTCGCGAATCTCCCTATAATTCGCGTAATTTGACGGCGATTCCAGATGAAATCGCTGTCATTTTTTTTGTCCCATTGAAATCACACCGGCCTATCCCCATCAATCAAAACACTTGTTATTAACCTTATTACCAAAAAATGCCTAGTTTTGCCCCAATTTTTGTGTTTTTCCTGATTATTCCATTGGCCGAGATCTGGTTTTTGATCAAGGTCGGGGGTGTTGTCGGGGCTGGCTGGACGATATTTTTGGTGGTTTTTACCGCTGTTGTCGGTGCTGGCCTGGTCCGGGTCCAGGGCTTATCAACCCTGAACCGGATCCAGCAATCCATGCAGCAGGGTCAGATGCCGGCGATGGCCATGTTTGAAGGGCTGGCCCTGTTTCTGGCCGGCGCGTTACTGCTAACCCCGGGCTTTTTTACCGATACCATCGGTTTTTCCCTGTTAATCCCGCCATTGCGCCGCCTGATGATTAAGTCAATCCTGATGAAGAGTGTGATCAAAATGCGTCCTGGCAGTGATATTAAGCCCGGAGACGGATCTGTTGGTGACCCCAAGCCTTTAGATGGCCAGTGGCGCCGGGAAGATTAGCCCTAAAAATACGGGTTAATCAGATAAAACCTTGACAATCAGGGCGTTGGCATTATTATTAGCACTCAATTGATCAGAGTGCTAATTATCGAGCCCCCTGAAGATTTCGTGGCCTGGACCTGTTGTCTGGGCCTAATTCGTTAGTACTGTTTGTACTTATTAATATATAGAGGAGAACGTGAGATGAAAATTCGTCCCCTTCATGACCGAGTGATCGTGCGACGTCTGGAAGAAGAAAAAGTCAGTGCCGGTGGCATTGTTATTCCTGATTCAGCCAAAGAGAAACCCGTCCAGGGTGAAGTAACTGCTGTTGGCAAGGGAAAAATCCTTGATAGCGGCGACGTGTTGGCAATGGATGTCAAAGTTGGTGACACCGTGTTGTTTGGTAAATATTCAGGCACCGATGTCAAAATTGGTGATGAAGAAATGCTGGTGATGCGCGAAGAAGACATCATGGGCATTGTTGAAGCCTAGGTTAGTTATTTAATCCAGGTTTTTTTATCCCTGGGTGTTATCACCAGGAACCTTAAGCAGAATCTAATTCAATCAGTCGCAACCAGCGACTAAGTGAGGAAAAAGAAATGGCAGCTAAAGAAGTATTATTTGCAGAAAACGCCCGTGCCCGCATGGTGACAGGCGTTAATATTCTGGCCGATGCCGTCAAAATTACCCTGGGCCCCAAAGGCCGTAACGTAGTTTTGGACAAGGCCTTTGGTGCACCCACCGTTACTAAAGATGGTGTTTCAGTGGCCAAGGAAATCGAGCTCCAGGACAAGTACGAAAACATGGGCGCCCAGATGGTCAAGGAAGTGGCTTCCAAAACATCAGATGTAGCAGGTGATGGCACCACAACAGCAACAGTGCTGGCCCAGGCGCTGGTACGTGAAGGCCTGAAATCTGTTGCAGCCGGCATGAATCCAATGGATCTCAAGCGTGGTATTGATAAGGCTGTGACCAGTTCGGTTGAGGAGTTACAAAAAATTTCCAGACCTTGTTCTGATCACAAGGAAATTGCCCAGGTAGGCACGATTTCTGCCAACTCTGATACAAACATCGGCGATATTATCGCTGAAGCTATGGACAAGGTTGGTAAAGAAGGCGTCATTACCGTTGAAGAAGGTAGTGGCCTCGAGAATGAGCTGGATATTGTTGAAGGTATGCAGTTTGATCGTGGTTATTTATCTCCTTATTTTGTCACCAACCAGGACACCATGAGCTCTGATCTCGAGAATCCCTATGTCCTGATTCACGACAAGAAAATTTCCAATATCCGCGACCTGTTACCGGTCCTGGAAAATGTCGCCAAGACCAGCCGTCCGCTGCTGATTATTGCTGAAGACATTGAAGGTGAAGCGTTAGCAACACTGGTGGTCAATAACATCCGTGGCATTCTCAAGGTCGCTGCTGTCAAGGCACCTGGTTTTGGTGATCGTCGCAAAGCCATGTTGCAGGACATCGCTATTCTGATTGGCGGCGAAGTGATTTCTGAAGAAGTCGGCATGAGTCTCGAAACAGTGACACTGGAACAGCTGGGCGAAGCCAAGCGCGTTCAAATCACCAAAGAAAATACCACCATTATTGATGGTGCCGGTAAAAAAGACGAGATCGAAGGCCGCGTCAAACAAATTCGTGCCCAGATCGAAGAGTCTTCTTCTGATTACGACAAAGAAAAAATGCAGGAACGCATGGCCAAACTGGCCGGCGGTGTTGCATTGATCAAGGTTGGCGCTGCTACCGAAGTGGAAATGAAAGAGAAAAAGGCCCGTGTCGAAGATGCATTACATGCGACTCGTGCTGCGGTTGAAGAAGGCATTGTACCTGGCGGCGGTGTTGCCCTGGTTCGAATCCTGGATGTTGTGCGTAAACTGAAAGGAGATAATCACGACCAGGAAGTCGGGATTAAAATTGCCTGCCGTGCTATGGAAGAGCCCTTGCGTCAAATCGTCGCCAATGGTGGCGGTGAATCTTCTGTTGTCTTGAATAAGGTATTAGAAGGTAAAGATGCATTTGGTTTTAATGCCGCTACTGAAGAGTATGGCGATATGATCAAAATGGGCATCCTCGACCCAACCAAGGTTACGCGTACCGCATTGCAAAATGCGGCGTCTATTGCGGGTCTCATGATCACCACGGAAGCCATGGTGGCCGAAGCACCTTCGGACGATAAGGGCGGCCCGGCTATGCCTGATATGGGTGGCATGGGTGGAATGGGCGGCATGATGTAATTGTCGTTATTCAAAGTCTTACAAGTACAGTAAGTGTAAAGCCCCGTTAGCAATAACGGGGCTTTTTTTATTTCAGGTTGATTTGTCCCGGGAAATGTATGTAATAAATAACGAATTTTGACCATAGTCAATGACTAAAGGTAATTTCACTAGTTAGAACATCGTGATCAACAACCAAACATGATATACAGATACTTTGAAGATTTAGGGAAGCTCTGATCACTATATGTTTGCCATTCTGACATGTGTTTGTCATTCCGACCGAAGCGGAGGAATCTTGTCACTCCCTGGTACTACAGAAGTTCCTTGGTTATTTAATAATCGACACCAGGAAATTACACGTAAACGGACGTAATTCTGGATATGACTAAAAAGCATACTGACGATACTGATACGATTAAACTGCAGTTTAAAAAAGAACTGTCAGTTGGTACGGGTAGCTTTCTGGTGAATACTTTTTTGAAAGCTGACCACGCTTTAAGCGCGGGCGATGAAAAGGTTGCATTACAGGCCCTGCGCCAGGCATTGATGCTGGCAAAAAATCACAGCCTGCAGTTCCTGGAATGGCTCCATCCCAATATGGTTGAAAGGTTGCTTAAAAAAGCACTGGAATCAAATATTGAAACAGGTTTTGCCAGCCGCCTGCTAACGCGTTACCACGAACATAGTGCCAGCGACATAATTACGATTGAACCAGAAGATACCTTGCGCGTTTATACCCTGGGCAAGTTTTCAGTCATTAAGAAAGGCTCACCGATAAAATTTTCTGGCAAGGCGCAACAACGCCCCCTTGATTTACTGAAAATCATTATTTCATATGGCGGCAAAGGGATTAGCAAGGACCGTATTTCGGAGGCTTTGTGGCCAGATGCCGAGGGCGACCAGGCCCATCGATCATTTGCCACCACATTACACAGGCTGCGAAAATTAATCGGCAAGGATATGGTCAGCCTGTCGGATAGCAAGCTATCACTAAACTGGAAAAATGTCTGGGTTGATCTCAATGAGTTTGAAAAATTACTCAGCCGTGCCGCAGTCGGTAATGATATCGATATTACCTATCGAGACGTAAAAAATGCGCTCTCCCTTTACAATGGCAATTTTCTTGATGAAGAAGAACATGCATGGGTCATCTCCAGGCGTGAACAATTACGTAATAAGTTATTGGGCACATTGAATCATTGTGGCAATGAGCTCAGGAAGGCGAATAAACTTGATAAGGCTGAAACCCTGTACAAGCGGGAGCTTGAAATAGATGAGTTATCCGAAGAGGCCTACCAGGGATTGTTACTAATTTACAAATCACAAAATAAAAAAGCCGAAGCTATATCTATCTATCTCCAGTGTCGAAAAGCATTAATGTCGGCCATGCAAGTCTCTCCCTCTTCCAAAACTGAATCTATTTATTTATCACTGCAAAAAGATTGAGCTTGGCAAGCCCGGTTTTTTATTACTGACATTTGTCACTTCCTAATTCCCCCAGCAATTTTTTCTTTCTTTCAGATATTTGTAACTTATTTGTAACCTCTCTCCAGGTACCCTATCTGCATTCTTGATGAATAAGGAGATTAGAACATGCAAAAAAGCCTAATTGTGCGGATATACCGCAAGCAACTGCAAAACAATCAACATGGGGCGAACAATACGGTTCACGGCATAGTTGAGAATATATACACATCCAAAATAGAGGCATTTTCAAACAAGGATGAGTTGTGGCGATTGGTCAATAACGAAATGGAAGCAGGCAAAACTTAAGAGCTCTATTTTAAGACAAATTCATTAATTTTTTAACGTAAAGCAGGGAGAAATAAAATGAGATATATCAAATATACTTTTAGTGTAATTATTTTTTTAACTGGCATCACCCTATTACCGGTAGCCAATGCAGGTGAAAATTCGATTCGACCAGGTATTGTCGTTAATCCGCTGGGGGTAGGCGTAAATGTTGAGTATGAGCGTTTACTGACGGATAAGCTGGGAATTGGCGCGCGCCTTGGCACAATCAATTACAAGTATGAAGATGGTAGTTACGAGGAAGATGGCAAAGGTACAGGTGTTGAATTTATTGCCAGATTCTACCCGAAGGGAAATGGTTTTGATGGGTTTTATGTCGGCGGCGGCGTTGGTTTATGGAGCATTGCCTGGGACTGGACAGACCCGAATGATATCCCCAGATCTGATAGCGGTACTTCGTCTGTCGCCAATGTAAACGTAAATTTGGGCTGGAAAATTCCCCTGGGCTCTGAAAAAATTTACCTTGATCCCGCCATTATGCTGGGAAATTACTTTTCCGTCGCCAGCGATGATACCGAGGGTTTAGGGTTTTATGCCGCTGCCCAGCTCGGTGTTGGATTTGTATTCTGAGCTAAATTTTAAAATAAATACAAAGCCACTGCATGATGCAGTGGCATTTTTGTGTATGCACAGTTGGCATGTATGGATCGATCATTTTTTTATAGCCAGGCTGATGCCATCACGAATACTTAACATCACATTTTCGAAGCGATTATCGTTTTGTAATAATTTATTAAACTTTACGATGCCTTTGTCCGCCCCAGTTTTTGGTGATAATACGGCGCCGGACCACAACACATTGTCTACGACCAGTAAACCTCCAGACCTGAGTTTAGAAAAAGTCTGCTCAAAATAAGCCGGGTAATTTTCCTTGTCGGCATCGAGAAATATGAGGTCATAAACACGGCCATCGAGTTTTTCAGTTAAGGTTTTCAGGGCAGGTCCTTGATGAATGGTTATCTTTTTACCATGGGGGCTTTTGGCAAAAAACTTACTGGCTATATCAATATGTTTTTGCTCCAGTTCGCAGGTATCAAGCTGGCCGTCTTCCGGTAATCCTTCGGCCATGGCCAGGGCAGAATAACCAGTGAATAACCCGATTTCCAAAATTCGTTGTGTGCTGGTTATTTGCACCAGTGTTTTTAAAAATTGCCCTTCGACAGGCCCGGTTAACATTTGCGGCAGGTCGCAGTTGGCACCAGTATAGGCAGCGATTTCATTTAATATCGCCGAAGGCTGGGTCGTATGATCGACCAGGTATTTGGATAAATCATCGCCAATAAAATTCATGATTTCGGTTCCTGATAGTGAGACTATGGGTTATGGCTGCATATAACTGTGCCTACATGTATATAATTAAGTATAAATAACCAAACAGACAATATCAGATCATGACACCCGCGTATCAATCAGCCCTCGACAACTTACCCCTGGATTTGCAGGAAGAGGCGGCGCGGTACCTGCATGATATACCTGAAGATATACAAGTGAATAAACAGGTGCCGGCCCAGTGGCAACAAAACTGGCCAGAGATCCTGATCCAGGTCGTGGCAACCAGCCCCTATGTTGCCCAGTTGGTTTGTCGTCAACCATCGGTACTGCTTAAACAGATTAACGACGGCTCCTTATTCAAGCAGCTCTCGCTCGCCGAGCTGGAACATGCTATTTCCAAATCCCTGGCGGATATTGATAACGAACAATTGTTATCCACGGCCCTGCGGCAAATCAGAAATGAGCATAGTTTACGTATTGCCTGGCGTGATCTGGCTGGCTGGACAGATCTTAATGAGACACTCACAGAATTATCAAACCTGGCTGACGTGCTTGTTAGGGCCACCCTTGAAAAAGTAAATAATTGGTCAGTCAGTAAATATGGTATCCCGACGGGAGAATTTTCGGGGCAGCCTGTTTCGCTTTGTATATTCGCCCTGGGAAAACTCGGTGGTCGTGAATTAAATTTTTCATCTGATATTGATTTGATATTTTTTTATCCTGAAGATGGAGAAACCCGCCAGGCAGACAAGGCCATTAGTAACCATGAATTTTTTGTCAGGGCTGCAAAACAACTCATTAAAATTTTAAATGAAAATACTAAAGACGGTTTTGTTTTTCGTGTTGACATGCGCCTGCGTCCCAACGGCAAAGTCGGGCCACTGGCCATGTCATTTTTTGCCGCGGAACAATACTACATAACCCATGGTCGCGAGTGGGAGCGATACGCCTGGATCAAGGCAAGACTCATGGCCGGCGAAAAAAAACGAGGTGAGGAATTTCTTGACCAAATGCGGCCATTTGTTTATCGCAAGTACCTGGACTATGGTGCTATTGAAGCAATTCGGTCACTTAAAAAAAGTATCAACCTGGAGCTCAAGCGCAAAAAAATTATACACGATATTAAACGTGGTCCCGGCGGTATTCGTGAAATTGAATTTATCGGCCAGGTATTTCAATTGATTCGTGGTGGACGGGATCTACATTTACAACAACGCAGTATCCTGAGAGTTCTGGAAATATTAAAAGTTGATAATTTTATTACGCCCAGGGCTGTTACAGAATTGTCGATAGCCTATGACTTTTTGCGCAGATCGGAGCATCGCCTGCAAATGGTGGCCGATCAACAAACCCATACTTTACCTCGGGATCAACTTGGCAAGGTACGACTGGCATTTGCCATGGGCTTTCCAGATTGGGAAACCTATAAGAAAAATCTTGATAAACATATGGGCCGTGTCCACAGTCACTTTGAACTGGTGGTAGCCGCGCCCCAGCGAGAGCAGGAAGAGGAGAACGATTCCGGCCTGATGTCGTTGTGGTCAGGTGAGCTGGAGCAGGAAGAAGCCATTTCTGTATTAATGGAGCATGGTTATATTACAGACCCGAAACAGGCGTTTGATGTTTTGACGGCAGCTTTTAAGAGTAGTGCCTACGCCGCACTCACCAGCAATGGCAGGGAACGCTATGACCGTTTAGTGCCACTGTTGCTGGCAGCTGCTGGCCTCGGAAAATACCCCGAAAAAACATTGAATCGTTTACTTAACGTACTAGAGGCAATCGGTCGTCGATCTGCATACCTGGCATTATTAGTTGAGAACCCGCTGGCACTTTCACAATTAGTACAGTTGTGTTCTGCCAGTGCCTGGATTGCTGAATGGATATCCCAACATCCTTTGTTGCTTGATGAGCTACTGAACCCGGTAGGCGCATCGGAACTCCCATCAAAAAAAAGTTTGACTGGAGAATTGTCGAGGCTAATCAAACAGCAAGACGGCAGTGATCCGGAAAGAATGATGGAATTATTGCGCGAGTTTTGTAATCGCCATGTATTACGTCTGGCCGCAGCCGAAGTTGGCCCCGGTCTTGATTCCAGCGTCATTGGCAAGGGCCTGAGTGATATCGCAGATGTTCTGATTGCAGGCAGTCTCCAGTTTGTCCTCGCCGAAACCTCGGAAAAGTTTGGCCAACCCCGGTGCGTGTCGGGCGACTCGCAAAAAATACCAGGCTTTGTTGTCATTGGTTACGGCAAGCTGGGTGGCCATGAACTGGGCTTTAGTTCTGATGTGGATATTATTTTTCTCTATGACGACTGTGGCGAAGGAGAAACTGATGGTAAGCGATCAATTCCCAATGAGACTTTTTTTGCCAGGGTCAGCAAAAAACTAATACACGTTCTCAGCACTCGCACTTACGGCGGCATACTTTATGAAGTTGATGCACGCCTGCGTCCGAGCGGGACATCCGGGCCAATAGTGACCAGTCTTGAGGCGTTTACGAAATACCAGGAAACACGGGCCTGGGTTTGGGAAATCCAGGCGCTGGTCCGTGCACGCCCGGTTGCTGGTGACAAAGACCTGGCGGCGGCCTTCGTCAAGGCCAGGGAACGTATCTTGTGCCAAAAGCGTGATATCGAGGCGCTAAGAATTGAAGTATCCGGGATGCGCGCAAAAATGATGGCGGCCCAAAAACCACATGGCGCTGAAAAATTTGATGTAAAACACGATCGCGGTGGTATTGTCGATGTGGAATTTATGGTGCAATATTGGGTATTGGCCTGGGCCCATGATTTTCCCGAGTTAACGCTAGATACGGAAAATAACGCTATACTGGGGGGCCTGGCCAGGGCGGGTTTGATTAAACAAGCGCAAGCTGAGCTACTAATAAGTGCATATCAGTATTATCTTTCTACTGCGTACCATTTAAAGTTGATGCAGGCTGGGCCCTGGGTAGATCGGTCGGCCAATCAGTCCCTTGGCGGTTATCCTGACAAGGTGGCAAAACTGTGGCATGAAGTGATGGAATAAGCTGACAATAATTTAGTTTAGGAGAATATTTATAATGTCGATGGCAGACCGCGATGGTCTAATTTGGTATGACGGGAAAATGGTCCCGTGGCGTGATGCCACCACCCATGTATTAACACACACACTCCATTACGGTATGGGTGTGTTTGAAGGTGAGCGCGCCTATAAAACAGATAAAGGCACCGCCATTTTTCGTTTAACAGAACACACTGACCGCTTGTTTCGTTCCGCCCATATCCTGAATATGGATATTCCTTTTGATAAAAAAACTATCAACGAGGCTACCCGGTCTGTTGTCAAACAGAATAACCTGGAAACGGCCTATATTCGCCCCATGTGTTTTTATGGTTCTGAAGGCATGGGCCTGCGGGCAGATAACCTTAAAGTGCATGTGATTATCGCGGCATGGGAATGGGGCACTTACCTGGGTGATGATGCCCTTGAAAAAGGTATCAGGATTCATACTTCATCCTTCACGCGCCACCACGTGAATGTCACCATGTGTCGTGCCAAGGCCAATGGAAATTATATTAATTCGATCATGGCCCTCCAGGAAGCCCAGGCCAATGGGTATGACGAGGCATTACTGCTGGATGTAGATGGTTTTGTTGCCGAGGGTAGCGGTGAAAATATTTTCACCGTCCACAATGGTGTTCTCTATACACCTGAGCTCACCTCTGCGCTTGAGGGCATAACCCGGGATACAATTTTAAAATTGGCGGCTGATGAAAACATTAAAGTAGTTGAAAAACGCATCACCCGGGATGAGGTGTATGTTGCCGATGAAGCATTTTTTACCGGTTCGGCTGCCGAGGTCACACCTATCCGTGAGCTGGACAACAGGCGCATTGGAGATGGCAAGCGTGGCCCAATCACTGAAAAACTACAAAGTCTTTATTTCGACCAGGTTCATGGTCGCCGCAAGGTCTATCCCGAATGGCTGGCGATAGTATAAACAGTGTTCACAGGAGATTATGATGAAAGCAAGTCATGCCACCAACGAGATGCAGGCAAACGCAAAAAACAGGTATGAAATAACGGAAAATGATCTACCTTTGCATTGCCCAATGACGGGAATGGGTTTGTGGAATTCTCATCCCAGGGTTTATATCCCGATTACCGCGGGCAAGGAATCACGATGCCCCTATTGTGGCGCCTTGTATTCAATCAAAGCAAGTGTAGCGAAAAGCGAGTAGCGGTGACAGAAGAAAATTCCATACCGTATTATTTGCTAACTACTCGCGTATCATACAAATACTTCTTTAGTCCTTGCGGCCTGGCAACTCGAACCTGATCACTAGACACTTGATAGTTGGTCTTGTGTGCATGAGGCCAAGGTAATGGCACAGGATTCTATTTAATGCGTATACTTATTATAAAAACTTCATCCCTGGGCGATGTGATTCATACATTGCCCGCGATCACAGATGCCGTGAATGCTGTCCCGGGTATTTCTTTCGACTGGGTTGTGGAAGAAAGTTTTGCCGAGATACCCCGCTGGCACACTGGCGTCAGAAAAATCATACCCGTTGCCTTAAGGCGCTGGCGTAACCAGAAAATCAAGGCAATCTGGAGCAAAGAATTTTTAAATTTCGTTAAAAGTTTGCGCGCAGAAAAATATGATTACGTTATAGATGCCCAGGGATTGATTAAAAGCGCATTATTAACGCGACTGGCCCGGGGGCCGCGTCATGGTCTACATAGCGAAAGTGCGCGTGAGCCACTGGCCGCCTGGGCCTACAAGTACAAACACAAAATAGAAAAAGAACAACATGCCATCACCCGTGTCAGAAAACTTTTTGCTGACACTCTGGGCTATAGATGCAACAGCGAGAGCCAGCCCGATTACGGTCTTGAAGCCGGCGTCTTTGAAAACCCGGTACCTGGTTTGCCTTACGTGGTTTTTCTTCACGGCACTACGTGGACGACCAAACATTGGCCAGAAAATTACTGGTGTGACCTGGCCCGGCAGCTTGAACAAGCAGGTGTCCAGATAAAAATACCCGCTGGCAGTGACCTTGAACGCAAAAGGGCGCAACGTATTGCCGCCACGACCAGTAATGCCGAGGTGTTGCCACCACAAGACTTGCGGGGCATGGCTTCCTGGCTTGCCCATGCCAGGGCGGTTATTGCTGTTGATACCGGGCTAAGCCATTTAGCGGCCGCATTTTCCGTACCCTGCATAAGTATGTACGGTCCGACGGCGCCGGGTCTGACGGGCGCTATTGGTGCCGGTCAAATTCACCTAAAATCGAAACGTATTTGCGCACCCTGTTTACGGCGAAGATGTATGGAGCCTGAAATCGAAAACGACAATGCCGCCGAGCCACCTTGTTTTTCTGATATTGCGCCAGCGCGAGTCTGGTCATCCCTGCAACCTTTGCTTTAATAATTAACCACGAACCAGCACATGGCGAACATAAAATTCAGTATTATTATACCTACATATAATTACGCCCAATTTTTGCCAAGGGCGCTGGATTCCATTCTTGGTCAGCAAGGTAATGATTATGATGTCACCATTATAGATGATGGCTCGACGGACGATACCAAAACCGTGGTGCAGCCATTTTTGCAACAACACCAGGGCAAATTAAATTATGTTTACCAGCAAAACCAGGGCCCGTCTGCTGCCAGGAACCGTGGTGTTGCTGAAACAAAAGGTCAGTACCTGGTATTTGTTGATGCCGATGATCGCCTGGTCGATAATGCCCTGACTATATTCAGGACTTACCTGGCAGCGTTTTCGGAAATCGATATGGTGTTTGGTGCCTACTATTCGGTTTATGAAAATGGCAAAAAAAAATTGCGTAAACCGCCAATGTTATCCAAAGACGCTTTCATTAATTTTAAAAAATATGTCCAGGGACAATTTGTGATCTCAAACGGGTCAATGGTCATCCGACGAAATATATTTGACCGGCTGCAATATCCTGAAGCTATCCGGAGTAATGAACATTACGTAATGGATGGGCAAATGCTCGCCCTGTACCAGTGTGCAACAATAGCAGAACCGGTTTTAGAGGTTTACGCCCATGATTCCAGGTTACGCCAGGACATTAAAAGTATTGAGAAAACGGGATTGAGGGTGGTTGATTTGTTATTCAACCGGGCCTTGTTGCCGGACAAGTTTATGGGTTTGCGTAAACTATTTTTATCACGACTGTTGCTCTCCAGGTTCAGGGCTTATTTCCAGGCTGGATTATATAGCAAGGCCAATGACTTTTATTTCCAGGCAATAAAGGCCAGGCCAGTAAATGTATTCAGGTTCTCATATTTGCGAAAATATTTAAAATCATGCTGGTCATTAGCAAGGGACAACCGGTGAAGGACTAATGGCTACACCCCTGAAAATTGCCTTTGTTATTGATCGCTATTTTGAATTTGGCGGCCTGCAGCGAGATTGTCTGCGCATGGCAGTATCGTGCGCTGAAAAAGGAAGCGAGGTAACCGTAATTACTGGTAACTGGTTAGGTGATAAGCCGAAAAATATTACTATCAAAGAAGTGGACGCCAATGCCTTTACCAATCCCGGAAAAATAACCCGGCTCGAACAGGCAATGGAAAGTATTCGTTTTGAAAAACCATTTGACTGTATTGTTGGGTTCAAAAAAATGGGCGGCCTGGACATTTATTTTGCAGGCGATCCTTGTTTTGCTGCAAAACAGAATACCCAGAGCTTTATTAAACAATTACTACCGCGTTATAAGAAAATGCTTAAAAAAGAAGCCGCGGTCTTTGGCCCGGAATCCAAAACAAGGATTTTGTTAATCGCCCACCAGGAACAGGATAAGTTCTGTCATTATTACGGGACCAGCGAAGACAGGTTTCATTTGTTGCCACCGGGCATTGATAAAAAAAGACTGGTTAATGAGAAATTCAGCCAGGAAGATCGCCATGCCTTGCGGGCAGAATTTAATATAAATAAAGATGACTTTCTTATTTTACAGGTTGGTTCATCTTTTCGAACCAAGGGTGTTGACAGGTCAATAACCGCCACCGCAAGTTTACCTGGCAGGCTGAAGGAAAAAACAAAATTAATTGTTGTTGGTGCCGGAGATGTAGCGCCCTATCATGCTATGGCATCACAACTTGATCTAACAGAAAATATAATATTCCCGGGGCCATTAAAAGACGTATCCAGATTCTATTACAGTGCTGATTTGTTATTGCACCCGGCAGTCACGGAAAATACTGGCACGGCTATTCTCGAGGCCATGGTGTGTGGCCTGCCAATCCTGACGACCGAGAATTGTGGTTACGCCGGTTATGTGATTAGTGCCCAGGCCGGCGGTGTATGTCCCATGCCTTATAACCAGGCGGCATTTAATATATTGCTGGAGGGCATGCTCGATTCTTCCAAACTGGACACATGGAGCAAGAATGGTCTCCACTATAGCCGAACGGAAGATCTATATAGCATGATAGATAAAGCAACAGATATAATCATACAGTCTGCCAGCGCCAAGAGCACATAAAGTAATAAATAAAAATATGATTTATATTCGTGACAACCTGAAACACTTGTTTCAAAATGAAAAGAGTATTGATGATTTTCTCGATATTGAAGGGGAGGTCTATCGACACCCGGTTAAAATCAGGAAAACATCCCGTTTTCAACGCTCGGGCCAGAGTTTTTTTATCAAGGCCCACTGGGGTATTGGTTGGCGAGAAATATTGAAAAACCTGCTCTATTTTCGTTTACCTGTGTTGGGGGCCATGAATGAGGTCAGGGCGATCAGGATGCTTGAAAAATTAAATATTGATACCATGACCGTGGTTGCTTATGGCGAATCTGGTTACAACCCGGCACAGACAAAATCTTTTTTAATTACCGATGAATTACTTGATACCAAACAGCTCGACCACTGGTATGAAAAAGAATTTCTTGATTTTGATGCCGGCTCGCAATTAAAAATAAAAAGAAAATTAATAGAAAAAATTGCAGGGGTTGCCCGTACCCTGCATGAGCATGGAATCAACCATCGTGATTTCTATCTTTGTCACTTTCTCGCCAGGTTACCATTGCAGGCAGATATGAGCTCAGAAGAAATATCCCTGTACTTAATTGATCTGCATCGTGCTCAAATTCGCAGCAAAACACCAAAGCGCTGGCTGATTAAAGACCTGGCTGGTTTGTATTATTCATGCATGGAGTTAACAGGCAGTGATAAAAATATTACCAGCAGGGATTATTTACGATTTATAAAAATCTATACTGGCAAGTCTTTACGAAATTCTCTGGGACAGGAGCCAGTCTTTTGGCGAGCAGTACAACAACGAGCCAGACGTTTATACCAGAAACAACAAAATAAATAACATGGAACAGTACAAGACACCGTTTGATTTTAAAACTACAAGCGCTGACGGCCGGGTTATAACCATACAATGCCTGAAAATTCTGCGCAGTGTCCCGGGCCGGCGTCTTGCCTGCCTCGGTCGTTTCCAGGGCCAGGATGTTTTTGTAAAAATATTTTTTCATAAATTCAGGGCCGAGCGTCACTGGCAGCGGGAAAGCCGCGGTATCCAGGCATTACTGGAAAATAATATCCCGGTACCAGGGCTGCTTTTTGCGGGAGTTGAAAAAGAGGGACCCGGTCGGGTACTGGTGCAGGAACAAATCCAGGATCCGGTTAACGTTCTTGAACAATGGGATCATGACCCTCAAGACGCGTTCAAGCATATAGAAAAAATTATTTCTATCATTGTAAAAATGCACCTGGCAGGGATCAGCCAGCAGGATATTCACCCTGATAATTTTCTGCTTACCAAAGAGGCATCGTACTGTATAGACACAGCTATGTTAACGACAAGTGATAAACCCTTAACCGCAGCCAATTCTGTCAAAAATGTTGCCCTGTTTACTGCTCAGTTTCCATCAATTGACAATGAAAGCGAAAGAAAAATATGGCGACAGTACTGCCAGCTTCGTGATGAAGGCTGGTATGAAAACTATTTACCAGATTTCAGCAAGGAAATAATAAATTCCAGGCAACACCGGGCTGAAAAATTACTCAATAAACTCTACCGTACCTCAACAAATTATATTTTCCATAAGTCCTTTAAAAAAAGATTTTGTATTAAAAAATCATGGTACCAGTATTATCCAGATGGCCGGTTGATAATGCCGGAAACATTGTTTGCAGAAAAAAATATTGAATATTTAAAGCGGGGCGGGAGTTCTACAGTTATAAAAACAGGGGAACCGAATAAAGAATTGGTCATTAAGCGATATAATATAAAAAATACCCTGCACGCTCTGAAGCGCGCCTTGCGGCGAACGCGGGCATCGAGATCCTGGTCCATGGGTCACTTACTCCAGGTATATGGCATTAACACGCCGGCCCCGGTTGCCTTTATCGAATTTAAATTAGGTCCGATCATGAACGTTTCATATTTTATATGCGAATATATACCGGGACCCAATTTAATTGAGTATTTTTCAGATAGTAAATCACTAACAAGTGAACAAGAAGTGATTGCGGAAAAAGTTGTAATCATGCTGGACAAACTGGCCAGGGCGGGTATTTACCATGGTGACATGAAGGCAACGAACCTGGTGGTGAATAATAATGAGCTCTGGTTGCTGGATCTTGATGGTATGTGCTGGTACCAGGACAGCAAAAAATCAGCAAATTATCACCAGAAAGACGTAAAACGGTTTTTACGGAACTGGCCCGCCGGGACAGCTATTTCTGAGTATTTCAGGGAAAGACTGAATAACTAAAATAAATATCGTCACTGGTAGCAGGGTTTATAAATATTAAATATTATGTTCCTGTATGCCTGTTCGAGTTTGCCTTTGGTGTTAATATTTATATTTCGAGATTCCGAAACCCTTAAACCAGGCATAAAACGAGAATAATTATTTTGCGTTTACTTTACTCTCTTTTGCTCTATTTTCTGATCCCCTACGTAATCGTGCGCTTGATATACCGCGGTTTTAGTAATCACGGTTACTGGCACCGGTGGCATGAACGTTTTGGTTTTGTCAGTTACAGGCAGGACAAGCCCGTTATCTGGGTGCATGCAGTTTCAGTTGGTGAGACCCGGGCCGCAGCCCCGTTGATTAACGAATTAATCAAACGTTACCCCGATCATCGTGTCTGGGTAACCACCATGACACCCACCGGATCTGACCAGGTACAGTCTTTGTTTGGTGATCGTGTTGAACATTCGTATGTCCCTTATGATTTGCCCTTCTCGGTGAGCCTGTTCCTGAATCGCATTAAACCCGCCACAGTTTTGATCATGGAGACCGAGTTGTGGCCTAATATTTACCACGGTTGTTTTAAACGCGGAATCCCGGTTTGTCTTGCCAATGTCAGAATTTCAGCTTCTTCTTTCAAGGGTTACCAAATGGTACAAGGTCTGACAAAAAATACCCTGGCCAAGGTTTCCCGGTTTGCCGTGCAATCAGATGCCGACGCTGCCCGTATCATGTTGCTTGGCGCTAGCCAGGAACATTTACAGGTAACGGGAAATATTAAATTTGACCTGCAAGTACCAGCCAGTGTCGTCGAAGCAGGCAGCTTATTGCGTCAACGTTGGGGTAAAGACAGGAGTATATTACTGGCTGCTAGCACCCATGAAGGCGAAGAAACAATTATTCTTTCCTCGTTCAAGCGCCTCAAGAAAATATTCCCGGAATTACTTTTAGTGTTGGTACCCCGGCACCCGGAGCGTTTTTCCCAGGTGGCCAGGCTGGTTGATAAAAAAGGATTTCAATCCGAGGCCCGAAGTTCCGGTGAGTCAAGCTTGCCGGCAAACGTCGATATCCTGGTTGGCGATACCATGGGTGAATTACAATTATTTTTTGCCGCCGCAGACATCGCGATTATTTGTGGCAGTTTTGTACCCGTTGGCGGACACAATTTACTGGAAGCAGCAGCAGTCGGTGCGCCATCAGTTTTTGGTCCATACATGGAAAATTTTATCGAAATTAGTGAGATTTCACTGGATCGGGGCGCCGGGTTCCAGGCAGTGCAAATAGAATACCTGGATGAAGTGCTGGAAGGCCTGTTAAAAGACCCGAATAAACGTTATGAGGCTGGCGAGGCCGCTAAAAAAATGATTGCTGAAAATCGTGGTGCCCTGGAGAGAACACTGGAATATTTTTCAGAAAAATTACCGGCGCTACCAATAACTTTATCGAATTAACCCCGAGAGCGTTTTAAAATGTTCGTTTTTGGCATCCCGTATCCACTCATATAAAACAGATTCGACATTACTGATTTGTACACCACTGTTGATCATACGATTCAGGGCATTGCGTTTGTGGTTAACAGACCGGGAACAGACGCCATCTCCCGGTATAAAAACCTGGTAGCCACGACCCAGCAAACCCATGGCGGTTTGCAAGACACAGATGTGGGCCTCCATACCGACCAGTACTACTTGTCTCCTGCCAGTTTCACCTAATGTTTCCAGGAAACCTTCTGAGTCACTGCAGGAGAAACAGGTCTTGCTAACAGCGACCAGGTTTTCAGGAAAGTATGATTTTATATCTGGATGGCTGGATCCCAGCCCTTGCGGATACTGTTCAGTAGCCAATACAGGAATTTTCAGCGCAGTTGCGGCCTGTAATAAAATACTGCTGGTTCGTAATACATTATTTAGTTCATCTGCAGGCATGGCCGCTGCCAGTTTTGTCTGGACATCAATGATCACAAGGGCGCTGTTATTTTTATCAGATAACATGTTATTCCAGCCATTCGCTAATTTTTTCAAGGTCCGTTTCAGCCAGGTTACCCGCCGCTTCTTTTAGTGAGAAAAAATTCAGGATGTAATTGAAATGGGCATTAACAAGATCACGCCTGGCCAGGAAAAGGTCGCTCTGGGCATCCAGGACAATGAGATTGGTATTTAACCCGGCCTTGAATCCTTCCTGTTTGGCAGTGACGACACTTTCATTGGAAATAACTGATTGTTTCAGGGCACCGATACGACGACTGCCACTACTGACATTTAAATATGCTGACCTTGTCTGACGCTTTACCTGGCGACGAGTTTGTTCAAGTAGTTGTTGAGCAGCCTCGTATCGTTTGGCAGCTTCCCGGGTTTGCGACATCACCAGACCACCCTGAACCAGGGGGATATTTAGTTGTAGGCCAATAGTATTGCGCCTGGTCCGGGTTGTTGAATCCGGGTTTAAGGTACTGCCCACTACCCGACCGTCTGCTTCACGAGTACTTTGGCTGCCAACCAAATCCAGGCTTGGATAATGGCCGGCACGCATGCGGCTAATTTTTTCGCGGGCAATATCCAGCTCCGCTTTTTTGGTCAGAATCGAGAAATTTTGTGTCAGTGCCTGTTCGGTCCAGTGATCAATATTAGCAGGCGTCGGAGATACCAGGGGGTAGTTTTTTTTCAGACCACGAACCGTTTTTATTTCCTGCCCGGTTAATTCATTTAGAGATTCACGAGCGTCTTCCAGTAGATTCTGATTATCAATTTCGTCGGCTTCGGCTAATTGGTAACGTGCCCGTGCTTCATGGACCTCGGTAATGGCCGCCAGCCCGGCCGCCAGCCGTGCCTCGGCAAGTTCCAGTTGTTTTTGCAGTGCTGTTTTTTCGGCTATCGATAGTTCCAGGTTTACTTCCGCCAGCAATAAACTAAAATATTTTTCTGCCGCCCGTTTGATTAAGGATTGCTCGGCTGCCGCCAACTCGGCAGCAGCCTTTCGTACCGTTGCCTTGGCTTCACTAAAAGCCGCAAACGATGCGGCATTAAAAATTGTCTGGGTCAGGGTGAGTTCATAGTAGGTGCTACCGTAGTCACTATCCCTGTCTCTTTCCGTAGGGTCGCCAACATCGAGCGTGGTTTTATTTTGATGACGATTGATATTGCCGCTGGCGCTAATGTTAGGTAACAAAACGGCAATTGCCTGGGAAAGAATTTCTTCGTCGGCTGAAAAATTAGCCCTGGCAGCCAGGTAAACCGGGTCATTCAGTTTGCCGAGTTTATAAACCTCGTAAAGACCAGTTGCAAAAACAGGATTCGTGGCCAGCAGTGAAACAAGGCCCACGCTTACCGCAATCCATAAATGGATGCTTCGTTTGAGCGGTTTATTAATAGGTTGCCATCTCCAGATCTATTAATTCGGCCCAGGCATTAATACCGGCCTGGAGGTTATAAATTTTTTCATAACCGTTCTCTTCCAGTACCGTGCAGATTCGATAGCTGCGTATGCCATGGTGGCACATCACAACAATTTCCTGCTCCGGATCAAGTTCATCCAGTTGTGCCGGCACCAGGCCCATAGGGATGTGTTTGAACTCGGGCAGGGCGCAGGTTTCTATTTCCCAGCCTTCGCGTACATCAAGCACCAGGGGTGATGGTCTGTCGCTCTTAAGCCAGTCGTCAAGCTCGTTAACAGTTAGTTGCGTAATCATATCGTATGCAATCTTGAAGGCAGATTGATCTAGAATTCGAATGTATCGGTTGGCGTTGCATTATTAAGGGCTGGAATTTCGGTCTCGAATAAATCGGTCTCGGACCAGCCGTGTTCATTACGGCGCTTGATAAGTTTGGCCTCCATAACCGGCGCCTTGCCAACAATGGCAACCATGCGTCCGCCAATGGCCAGGGTCTCCCGAAAACTGTCCGGCAATACTGGCAACGAGCCAGTAATAAAAATCACGTCATAGGGTTGGTCCGCATCCCATCCCGCGGCGGCATCACCCGTGACCAGGGTAACATTGGTAATATGATGGGCAGCCAGGTTTTTTTCTGCCATTGCGGTAAATTCACTATTAATATCAACCGCCAGCACCTGTTTACCCAGGGTGGCCAACAAAGAAGCCAGGTGGCCGGTGCCGGTGCCCACCAGCAAAATTTTATCGTTTTTGGTGATATCCAGGGCCTGTAACAATCGGGCCTCCATCTTCGGCTGTAACATGACGGCACCATGGTCCAGGGGAATATTGATATCCATAAAGGCCATGGCGCGCTGGGCCGCCGGCACATAATCCGCTCGCGGCGTGGCCGCCATCAGGTCAAGCACATGCTGGTCCAGCACCTCCCAGGGGCGTATCTGCTGTTCAACCATATTAAATTGTGCTTGTTCTGTACTCATTTCAGCCTGCTCCAGCAATATTTATAACAATCTAAGGAGGCAGAAGGTTACGGCCTTTGCCATGGCAGGGCAAGAAAAGCGCGGATTTATGGCCGTAAATATGTGAAACAATAGATAAAGATGGTTTATGGATAAAAGGTAGTAAATGAGCCGGAAAGGAGACAAAAATAAGGCGCCTGCCGGCGCCTTGATATCTGCCGGTCATTCCCGTAGCGTATTCCTCCCAGCTAGGGGTGCGACATACATATGGTATCTATTGAGATTTCTGGTCGCTGAGACAAACCCTTTGAACCTGATTTGGCTAACACCAACGTAGGAAAGCATTATGAGCGCAATACCTGAACAATTCCTGAAAAAAACGGCCCAGTTGTCCGCAGACATCACCCGGCCTTTTCCCAAGTCGAAAAAGATTTACATCAACGGCAGTACACCTGACATACGCGTGCCCATGCGCGAGGTCACAC